>JAUXGG010000344.1 GCA_030622265.1 Candidatus Eiseniibacteriota bacterium | reverse complement strand
TGCGAGCAGTCGAGCGTGGGAAAGGTCTCATCCAGCTGCGACATATGCCCCCCGATGGAAGGCAAGCGCTCCACCATGACAAGCGGCAATCCTGCATTCACGATGTCTAGCCCGGCCTGGATGCCGGCCACTCCCCCGCCGATCACCAGGGCCCGCTTGGGCACGGGGACCCGGATCTCCTCAAGGGGAGCGTTCCGCGCCACCTTCTCCACCAGCATGCGCACGGTCTCGATCGACTTGGCCGTGGCGGCCGCGCGGTCATCATGCACCCAAGAGCAATGCTCCCGTATATTGGCCATCTCAACGAGATAGGGATTGAGCCCGCTCTCCAAGGCGGCCTTCCTGAAAGTCGGTTCATGCATCCTGGGCGAACAGGCGGCGACCACTATCCCGGTCAGTCCCTCTTCCTTGATCGCCTTCCTTACCAGGCTCTGCCCGGGATCGGAGCACATGTACTTATACGTGGTCGAATAGGCCACGCCCGGAAATGAGGCTGCTGTGGAGGCTACCGCCTCTACGTCAACCGTTGCGGCTATGTTGGAACCGCAATGGCAGATGAACACTCCGATCCTGGCCATCTAGCAACCCTTTACCGTGATCCCGCGCTTCCTCAAGATGGGCACGGGGTTGATGGTATGCTTGTGAAGTCCCAGTTCTTTGCATGAGATCCCCAGTGCGAGGCCCAGGAGTTGGGTGAAGTAGAGCACGGGTATTTCAAGGTCCACTCCCAGGAACTTCTCGATATCGCATTGTCTCAAATCCAGGTTGGAGTGGCAGAGCGGACACGCCACCAGCACGATATCGGCCCCGCTGTCCCTGGCGTCCTCGAGGATCTGGCCCGAGAGCTTCTCCACGATCTCCGGGCGGGTGAATGCCAGGGCGGCGCCGCAGCATTCCACCTTGAACCTCCAGTCGACCGGTTCCGCCCCCACGGCTTCGACCACCCTGTCCATCGACCGGGGATCCTCGGCATCATCGAATCCCGTGATCTCGGGAGGACGCACCAGGAGACAGCCATAGTAGCTGGCCACCTTGAGCCCCGAGAGCTTCTGCTTGAGCCTGCTCTCAAAACCCGGCTGCTTGATGATCTCGCCGACGGGTTCCAGGAGATGGCTTACCGGGACATCGCCCTCATAGTCCCCGCCCAGCACCTTCCCGACCTTCGCACGCTTCTCCGGATCGGTGGTTACGGCGTGGTTCGCCGCCCTCAGCCTGCTGTAGCAGGAGGCGCAGGCGACCGTCACGCCTTCGGTGTCCATCCGTCTCGCCAGCTGGAGATTGTAGGCCGGAAGCGAAATACTCAGGAGCTCATCAGCCATATGGGCAGGTGTCGAACCACAGCAGATCCAGTCGGGGATCTCCTCCAGCTCGATGCCAATCGCTTTCGCCACCGCTATGGTCGAGTCCAGGTATTCCCTGGCGGTAGATTCGAGTGTGCATCCGGGGTAGAACGCGAGCTTCACTGCCGGTTTACCTCCTCGACCCTCTTGATCATTTTGCGGATCTTGTCCATCCCCTTTATCCTGGGCGGCAGCAAGGCCAGCTTGCCCTTCCGGAGCATGCCCGGGGCCTTGCCCATGTCCTTGGTGAGGTGTCCGGTTCGAAGATTGAAAACGCCCACGAATCCGGCCTCCCACAGCCTCCCAAAGCGCTTGAGGTTACTTATGAAGGTACTGACGAAGAGCGGCACTTCCCGGACCTGCACGGGGTAATGCTCCCGCCGGGCCATGTGCCTGAGAGCGTCCATGACGCGGGCGATTCCGATTTCCCTGGGGCACCTGGTCGCGCAGGTCTCGCAGGATGCGCAGAGCCAGATCGTCGAACACGAGAGGACCTCGTCCTTGAGTCCAAGCTGCACCAGTCTCATCAGCTGGTTGGGCAGCAGGTCCATGGAATAGGCGACCGGACAGCCGGCCGAGCACTTGCCGCACTGGTAACATATCCTGACCTTCTCGCCGGAATCAGCTTCGACCTGCTCCAGGAACCCGGCAGAACCCATCTTATGGTCTGTTACTCTCGAGGATCTTCTCACCCGGTCAGTCTCCCCCAATCATCATAACCAGACATTCATTACAATCCTGGCTTACTCCGTCAGTCAGTTGCCTCCGCGGCCTGATCCACATCAGCCGGGCTCTCTTCGCCCTCGCGTGGCCGCTTCCGCTCAAAGGCCTTCGCAAGCAGGATACCTACCCAATATAAGCAGATAACCGGCACCGTCAACAAGACTTGTGAGATTATGTCGGGCGGCGTGAGCAAGGCGGATATGACGAGCACTCCCACAAGCGCGAATCTCCAGCCCTTCTTAAGCGTTTCGGTGGAGACCAGGCCCATCCAGGAGAGCACGGCGAGCACCAAGGGAAGCTGGAAAACCAGGCCGAAGGTCACGCAGAACTTGGTCACGAAGGAAATGTAGCTCCCCAGCCTGATGGTCGCGACGACCTCGGCAGGTTTGATCCGGAACATGAACGCCACGGTCAGCTTCACCATTATGAAATACGCAAAGAGAACGCCGCAATAGAAGAGCACGATCGAGAGAAACACCAGAGGAGCCGCCATCCGCTTCTCCCGCCTGAAGAGACCTGGAGAGACGAATTGCCAGACCTTGAAGATATTGATCGGCAGCGCGAGCAGGAAGCCCAGCAGGAGCGAGACCTTGAGCCTGGTCGTAAAAGCCTCGGCTACCTCGAACACGTGAAGGTCGAAGGTCTGTCCGGCTCCGGGGGCGGTCTCGAGAACAGCATTGAGATCACTGGAGAGGAAGGCCAGCATGTCGGAGGAGAAGCACCAGGCAATGCCTGTTCCCGCAGCGGTGGCTATGACGATCCAGACAAGGGTCCAGCGGAGTTCCTCGAGGTGCTCGAGAAACGCCATGTGCTTCTCACCTGTATCGCCCATAGTGTTCACCGGCAATTGGTGGGTGGAAACTCGGGGAAGCCCCTACTCCTCGGGAAGGTGTCCCAGGGCTCCCGCGATGGTAACGGCACCTTCCTTGCAGACGTCGCGACAGAGCCCGCATCCGATGCACTTCTCGTGAACAACCGCGTGCTTCCCTCCCTGCTCACCCTCGATCGCCTTGAAGAGGCATACCTTCACGCAGTCGCCGCAGCCGGTACACGAAGGCCCGATGACGGCCCTGGGCCTGACGGACACCCGGT
>JAUXGG010000384.1 GCA_030622265.1 Candidatus Eiseniibacteriota bacterium | reverse complement strand
GCTCATCTGCGCACCAACGAGTCATACTTCATTGAGAACGGCAACATCATCTACATCGCAAACCTCTCGATCAATCACGCCGCGGAGGAAGCCACCCATTTCATCCACAAGCTCTGCGCCGGCCCGAGAAGAGCCGATCTTACCCAGGCCGAGGACTTCTACTGCCGCGTTATGCGGGAGGCCCTGGGCTTCTTCGGATCCAAGATCCTCAATCACAAGCGCCACTGTCACAGCCTTGAGGGTTTCCGGCATCCGGAGCGGAGCCAGCCCACGCTTCGCGCGGGCCGCATCGAGGAGCTCAAGAGAATCGGGACCTTCGTGAATGATCACAAGACCTGGGAGCGGGCGTTCCTCAACACGGGAAGGATGTGGCAACTGGAGGGTCCCGCCTTTGAGCTGCCGCTCGCCATTCACCTTGGTGTCACCCATGCCCTGGGCTATATGCTGGGTAACCGGATCTTCGACACCCTGATGAGGGGCCGACTGGACAAGCAGGTCGTGCGCGACCTCTTCTTCATGAACTTCTCCGAGCTCGAGCAGTCCCTGCAGACTTATCTGGAGTGGATCGCGCTTCTTGCGGAAGCGGAGAATTCATAGCAGGGGAGACTCCTCCCCCCCTCAGGCGCTCCGCGGACGTCCTATTCGATTCGCCCCACCGGAGCGAGGTAGATGACGAACTCATCCTTGCCGTCCACGCCCACGAGGCTGTCCATCCTGGCCTGGTCAAACGCTCCGATCGCGCAGGTACCCACACCGATCGCCGCGCATGCGATGTAGAGGTTCTGGCAGACATGACCCGAGTCGATCGCGATGGCCCGGTGTGAAAGATGGCTGTAACGCCACTCGGTCCTGTAAGGAATGACGCTCCAAATGAAAACCACGGCTCCCTCGCCCACGAAGTTCTGGCCATGGCAGCCTTCGCCCACCCTGGCTACGGCATCGTCGACTTCACCCAACCGGCACATCTTCTCATCAAGCGGCAGGTAGCGATAGAGCCCGGGCTTCAGTCCCTCCACCCTGTTCACCACCAGATAGGTTTCGAAAGGATGCCTGTTCCCTCCCGAGGCCACGGTCCGCCGCACGGTCCCGCTCTCCAAGACTTCGCGCACTCCCTGGGTCGCCCAGAGCAGGAAGGAGAGCTCTTCCAGGCTGAGGCCGGCGTCCGTGAACTTCCTGTGGCTTTTCCGTCCCGCGAGGGCATCGATAACCGGGAGCTGTCCTACCGAGAGATCCGCTACCGCGATAAGATCGACCAGGGGAGCGCCTTCGGGGCAGGGCTTCTGGCGCGGCGGCACGGGTACTTCCTTTCTCTGATCGGTCTCCATGACTTTCCATTCAGGCCACTCCTTTGACTTAAGGAACTCGCGGCCTTCATCGATCAGGCTCATGGCATGCCTCCCTTCGCCAGCCCAGGCTACCACACGGTGCCTGTCGCTCCAAACACATTGCGAGCCTCAGCCGGCCAGGATGACAGGGAACCCGAATTCGTCTGGAACTTGAACTTCCAAGCTGGCATAATCCCCTCACAAACTCAAAGGAGCAGCACTCCATGAAGGAACAACATCCCGTGAAGGAACAACATCCCGTGAAGGAACAGAATCCCGTGAAGGAACAACACCCCATGAAGGAACAGAATCCTCAGGTAGACTCCCGCCTGAAACAGTTCATATGCGATATGCCCAAGGTGGAGCTACATCTTCACATGGAGGGCTCGATCCCGGCGGAGACCCTCCTGGGCTTCATACAGCGCAAGGGCACCGAACCGAATATCCGCTCTGTGGAGGACCTCAACGCGAGGCTCACCTATACCGATTTCCCCCACTTCATCGAGGTCTGGACCTGGAAGAACACCTTCGTCCAGGATGAGAAGGATTTCAAGGTCATTGCCCGCGATGTGCTCACCGATCTTAGCCGTCAGAACGTGAAATATGTCGAGTCCTTCTTCGCACCCGGCGATTACAGGAGAATGGGACTCTCCATACCCAGGATCATCAAGTATGTCATCCAGGGTAAGGAAAGGGCCGAGGCCGAGACAGGCATCCGCTGCAACCTCATTATCGACTTTATCCGTGACCACGGTCCCGAGATCGGGATGCAACGCCTGGAAGAGGCAACTCCCTATCTGGACAAGGGTGTGATAGGCGTGGGCATCGGCGGGAGCGAACAGCTCTTCCCGCCCGAGCCTTACGAGGAGCTTTACCGCGAGGCCAGGAAACGCGGCTTTCGCCTGACGGCGCACGCCGGTGAGGTCGCCGGGACTGAGTCGATGTGGGGTGCGATAAAGGCTCTGGACGTTGAGAGGATCGGCCATGGCGTAAGAGCCAAAGAGGATCCCGAGCTGGTGGAGTACCTTAAGCAGCACCAGATTCCGCTGGAGATGTGTCCCATCAGCAATGTTAAGACCGGGGTCTGTGAATCCATCAAGAAGCATCCGATACGGGAGTACTTCGATGAGGGCCTGATGGTCACGGTCAACGCCGATGATCCCGCCATGTTCAACTCATCTCTCACCGGGGATTACCTTGCCCTTGCCGGCGATCTCGACTTCACCCAGGAAGAGATCAAGCGCCTCGCCACCAACTCTATCGACGCCTCTTTCCTCTCCAATGCTGAGAAGGCCGCCATGTATTCCGCCTTCCGGAAGGAATGGGCGCAGTGGGAAGCCAAGCACAGATAAACCCCGAATGGGTCGGCCAGGCCGCAAGACATACTTTATATCTCATGTGATCATTGCCTCCACCCTGTTCGGAAAAGTCTCACCCTTCACAGTCCGAAGTGGCGTGGGTATAGTACCG
>JAUXGG010000175.1 GCA_030622265.1 Candidatus Eiseniibacteriota bacterium | reverse complement strand
TCCTTGCGCGAGAAGAAGCCGCAAGACTGCATCATGACTATATAGGCACCGAGCATCTCCTCCTGGGGATAATCCGCGAGGGCGAGGGGTTGGCAGCCACAATCCTGAGCAACCTCGGTCTCGACCTTGATGTTGTGAGAAGGACTATCGAGAATATGGTTCCCGCATCGAGCGGGGCCGTCACCATAGGCGAAATTCCGTTCACCCCGAGAGCCAAGCATGTCCTGGAGCTTTCCGTGGACGAGGCCAAGCTCCTGGGCCACAACTATGTTGGAACCGAGCACCTCCTCCTGGGTTTGATAAGAGAGGGTGAGGGAATAGCTGCAAGGGTACTGGTGGAGTTCGGCGCAGACAAGCGCCGGGTCCGGGAGGAGACCTTGAGATTGCTTGGCGGAAGCCCGCGGGCCCAGAAGGGCAAGTGCGAAGCCAAGACAGAGACTCCCGCGCTGGACCAGTTTGGCAGGGATCTTACGGAGCTTGCCCGGCAGGGCAAACTCGACCCCGTGATCGGACGCGAGGTGGAGATCGAGCGTGTGATCCAGGTGCTTTGCAGACGGAAGAAGAACAACCCTGTCCTGATCGGGGAGCCCGGCGTAGGCAAGACGGCCATCGTCGAGAGCCTTGCCACCAAGATCATCGAGAGCAAGGTGCCCGAGATCTTGAGGCACATGCGCGTCGTCGCCCTGGACCTTGCGGCGATCGTGGCCGGCACCAAGTACAGGGGACAGTTCGAGGAGAGATTGAAGTCCATCATCAATGAGATCAGGGATTCCCATGATATCATCATCTTCATTGACGAGCTTCACACCATCGTGGGCGCCGGCGGCGCCGAAGGCGCCATCGACGCTTCCAATATGCTTAAACCCGCGCTCGCCAGGGGCGAGCTCCAGACCATCGGGGCCACGACGCTGGATGAGTACCGCAAGTACATCGAGAAGGACGGCGCCTTAGAGCGCAGGTTCCAGCCCATCATGGTGTCACCGCCCACCGTGGAAGAGACCATCGAGATCATCAAGGGCCTCAGGGATAGGTATGAGGCCCATCACAGGGTGAGGATCACGGACTCCGCCATTATCGCGGCCTCAAGGCTTTCCGACCGCTATATCAAGGACCGCTATCTTCCGGATAAGGCCATCGACGTGGTCGATGAGGCGGGCGCCAGGGCGAGGCTCTCGGTCTCCTCGGTTCCGCCCGACATAAGGGAAATGGAAAAGAAGATCGACAATCTTGTCGCCGACAAGGAAGCCCACATCAGGAAGCAGGACTTCGAGAACGCCGCGCGGATACGCGATCGCGAGCGTGAGATGAGGTCCAAGCTGGAAGAGGTGCGGGGCACCTGGAAACAGGCCGCCGACGGCGCGGACGTGAAGGTGGACGGAGACGACATAGCTTACATAGTCTCCAGAATGACCGGCATCCCGATGATGAAGCTGGAGGAAGAGGAATCCAAGAAGCTCCTGAGGATGGAAGATGAGCTCAGGAAACGCATCATCGGACAGGATGCCGCCCTCACTGCGGTCTCGAAGGCCATCAGGCGCGGCAGGGCGGGACTCAAGGATCCCAGAAGGCCCATCGGCTCGTTCTTCTTTCTTGGGCCGACGGGTGTCGGCAAGACCGAGCTCGCGCGCGCGCTGGCCGAGTTCCTCTTCGGTGATGAGAACTCGATGATCAGGATCGACATGTCCGAGTACATGGAGAAGTTCGCGGTCTCCAGGCTGGTAGGAGCGCCTCCGGGCTATGTGGGTTACGAGGAGGGAGGCCAGCTCACCGAGAAGGTGAGACGGCGCCCTTATTCGGTGGTCCTCCTGGACGAGATCGAGAAGGCCCATCCGGACGTGTTCAACATCCTCTTGCAGGTCTTGGAGGATGGCCAGCTCACCGACAGTTTCGGAAGAGTTATTGACTTCAAGAACTGCGTTGTGATAATGACATCCAACGTGGGTACCCGCAGGATCAAGGGTGGCACGTCGCTTGGATTCCAGAGAGACGATGCGGAAGTTACATATGACCGGATGAAGGACAAGGTCCTGGACGAGCTGAAGAAGACCTTCAATCCTGAGTTCCTGAACCGTATCGATGAGATAAGCGTGTTCCGCTCGCTTGGTATCCCCGAGATCGAGAAGATAGTCGATATCCTGCTGGCGGAGGTTCAGGAGAGGCTGATGGCTTATGGCCTCTCGCTAGTGATAACGCCCGAAGCCAAGCAGCTGTTGGTAGAGAAAGGTTATGACCCCGCGCTGGGCGCAAGGCCGCTGAGACGGACCATACAGAGGATGCTGGAGGATCCGCTTGCTGAAGAGGTACTCAGAAACACCTTCAAGCCTGGTTCAGAGGTCAAGGCCTGTCGCAATAAGGATGTTCTCATCTTCGAATGCAAGCCCGCAGAAGGTAAGGAGAAAGTGGGCGTCGCAAAGTCCAAGGAGCAGGAGGTTGAAGAGAAGGATCTCCAATAGCTCGTGCAATACTAGCCCCAAAGATCGGACATCAGTTTCCCCTGTGAGGACAGGGGGCGTCGTCGCAGTACTCCTGGCGCTGGCTTTTGCCTTCGGCCCGGCCTGCTGCGCCCTCTCAGCCGCACCTCAAGAGATCAAGGTCACCAAGATCGAGGTTCTCGGCAATGACCGGATCTCCGCGATGGCGATCGCGAATACCTCGGGGTTGAAGCTCGGGGAGACCTACGCCTACGAAGAGATAAGGGAAGCCCTTGGCAACATCTACGAGATGGGGTTCTTCGACGATGTGCAGCTCTATGCCGAGGAAGTCACCGACGGTCTCGAGCTCACGTTCGAGGTGATAGAAAGACCCGTAATCGGAGCGATCAGGATTACCGGTAACCGGAAAATCGGGAAGGGCGACATCAGGAAGAAGGTCACGCTGGCGGTGGGGTCCTCGCTCGACTTGAGGCTTGTCAAGGAAAGCACCACGGCGGTCAAGGACCTCTACAGCGAGAAGGGCTATTACATCGCCAAGGTCGGCTATGAAACCGAGGAGGTCAACGAGACCACGGTCAACCTCATCTTCGTGATCGATGAGGGTCTGAAAGTCAAGGTCGGGGACATCAGGGTGCAGGGTAACAGCGAATTGAGTGGGGACGCCATCCGCGAGGCCCTGGAGACCAAGGAAAAGGGCTGGTTCTCTCGCAAGGAGTACAACCCTCAGGTGTTCGAGGAAGACATGGAGCGGATCGTGGCGCTGTACAGGGACAAGGGCTTCATGGACGCCCGGGTGATCTCTCACGAGGTTGATCTGGACGAGGAAAAGGCCCTGGCAAACCTCACCATAACGGTCGATGAGGGCCCCAGGACATATGTCAAGCGGGTCGATATCGAGATGGAGGGCGGCGAGATGGTGAGCGGCCTTCCGAGCGAGGCAGCCCTGGCCGGGGGAGTTTTCCTCTTGACCGGCGAGCCTTACAGCCAGGCGGCTTTCGAGCGGACGCTGGAGAACCTTTACTCCATGCTCGGCGATGAGGGCTTCGTCTACGCCCAGATCATCCCCGAGGAGACCATAGAAAACGACAGCCTGGCCCTTACCCTCAGGATCCATCCCGAGCGTGCGGTGACGGTGAGGAGGATAATGATCGAGGGTAATGACAGGACGCTCGAGAAGGTGATCCGCCGCGAGCTCGTGATACGGCCCGGCGATGTCCTGAGGCGTTCCATGATCGAGCGAAGCCAGCGTGAGGTCTTCAACCTCGGCTTCTTCGAGGATGTCCAGATCGGGTCGAGGCCCGCCAATGAAGAGGGCGATATCGACCTGGTGTTCAAGATAAAGGAAAGGCAGATCGGGATTGCCAATGTGGGAGCGGGCTACAGCGAGGAATTCGGGCTCACCGGATTCGTGGAGTTCTCCCACAACAATGTGGGAATGTATCGCAATTTCCCGTACCTGGGCCTGGGCAAGGCCCAGAATATCAACCTGCGCTGGGAATTCGGGAAGCTCTCCCAGATCGACTTAAGCTACCGCGACCCCTGGTTCAGGGACACTCCCACGCTGGTGGGAGGGGACATATTCAACACCAGGCGTGAGTTCGACACATATACCGAGAAGCGAAATGGTTTCGGGGCAGTGTTCGGCAAGCGGATTCCCTTTATCGACTTCTCCCGGAGCTACCTGAGGTACGGCCTCGAGGCCCGCGAGCTCAACCCCGACATCATCAAGGCCTCTGACGCCGTCAAGAGCCAGGCCGGCCGGATAACCACCTCGAGTTTTGTCGCCACATTCATAAGGAACAGCGTCGATAACCCCTTCTTCCCCCGCATGGGCTCGCGCACCAGGCTGACAGCCGAGTGGGCGGGAGGTCTGCTAGGGGGGACAACGGCATACCAGAAATATGTTTTGGAGAACTCCAACTTCCTGCCGGTCTCGCTCCTGGGCTCAACAGTCCTGGTCCGCTTGAGAATCGGACTTGTTGACCAGTGGTGGGGCAATGGTTACATTCCAGTTTACGAGAGGTTCCGGCTGGGAGGCACCACCATAGACGGGGTGAGAGGCTACTCCGAGCGGGAGATTGTGCCGGAGGGTAATGCGCTTGACGAGGGGGGCAGATTCATGTTAATTGGGTCTGTCGAATACAGGATCCCGGTTGTCAAGAACAGGGCCTTCGTGCTGGCGTTCGTTGACGCCGGAGACACCTGGGACAGTTTCAGGGCGGCAAGGCCCGGATTCCTGAGGCGCGCGGTCGGCGCGGGCTTCAGGGTCGAGATTCCCATGATGGGGCAGCTGGGCCTGGATATCGCATATGGTTTCGACCGCCGGTATCCTTACGGCGGACCTGGCTGGAAGACCCACTTCCAATTCGGTTCGGTTGGCTACTAAGGCCCAGGAGGACACTTGTGATGAAGAAGTTGAGTCTTGTATTTCTCGCGGTTTTGCTTTGTCTACCGGTCTGCGCTCTTGCTCAGCAGAAGGTCGGTTTCGTAAATGC
>JAUXGG010000097.1 GCA_030622265.1 Candidatus Eiseniibacteriota bacterium | reverse complement strand
TACTCATACTCATCATCATGATGATGAGGAAGATACTACCCGGTGGGATAGCGATCCGTTTGCCTCCCCAAACAGGATTAGAACTCCTGTCCGAATCGGTGCGTCCGGATCAGCCTTCGCCATATTGGAGCGCACATTGCGCGTAACCTTCTGGATTCCAAGCGATTAAAAAAAGTGCTTGACAATCAGATTCATTTCGCTATACTGTGATATACTGACTGACGGTCAGTCAGTAGGCTTTATTATAGGAGGAATCATGGGGACTGCTGAGCGGAGGGAACGGGAAAAGGAGCAGCGCAGGGAGAGCATCCTTGACGCTGCGGAGAAGGTCTTCTTCTCCAGGGGGGTAAAGGACGCCACCATGGATGAGATCGCCGGGGCGGCAGAACTCAGCAAGGGGACGCTCTACCTCTACTTCAAGAGCAAGGAAGACATCTACTTCGGGATCCATCACCGTGCGCTGGGGATACTGAGGGGCATGTTCGAGACCGCAATGGCATCCCCGATCCCGGGAGTCGAGAAAGTCCGCGAGATCGGTCAGGCCTACTATGAGTTCTCCCAGAAGTACCCCGATTACTTCGAGGCCATGATGCATTTCGATGCGGAGGTGACCCGGCCGGAGGAGGTCGGCCAGGTAGATATTGAGTGTCACCAGGAGGGCATGGCCGTCCTGGGGGTGGTCGCCCAGTCGATCCGGCAGGGAATCGAGGACGGTAGCATCAGGGGTGATCTCGATCCCATGAGGACCGCCATCCTGCTCTGGGCACAAACCGACGGCGTGATAAGAGTCGTCGCGCGCAAGTGCGAGCATATGAGGGAATTTGACAATATCGACCTCAAGGATCTTGTGGAGGATTTCTTCGCCTTCATCCACGAGGCATTGGGGCCGCCGGATGGTGGCTCCGAGGTTGCTGAACAATGATGAGAGCAATGATACTCGTCGTGTTAAGCGTGGTGCTTGTGTCAATGACCGTGGCACCTTCTGTGGCAGCCGGAGTACTCGAGGGGTATGTTGAGGAAGGGCTCGAGAGTAACCTGGCGCTCAGGCAGCGCGACTTCTCACTCGAGAAGAGCAGGGCTGCCTTGCGGGAGGCCAGGGGTCTCTTTTTCCCCACGGTGGATATAAACGCCAGGTATTCGCGTGCGGGTGGTGGGAGGACAGTTGATTTTCCTGTCGGCGATCTGGTGAATCCGATTCACGATGCCCTCAACCAATTGATTGGAGACCCCGCGTTTCCCACAGACGTACCCAATATAAGCACGCCATTCCTCCGGGAGAGAGAGCAGGAAACCACGATCGGGGTGGTTCAGCCCATATTCCAACCCGTGCTCTACTACAATTATAAGATCAACTCCAACCTGACCTCGGCCGAGGAGGCCGGACGCGACGTGTTCAGGCAGGACCTCATACTTGAGATCAAGACGGCCTACTATAGCTATCTCAAGACAGTCAAGTTCGTGGAGCTGGCCGAGGAGACCGAGGATCTGCTCCAGGAAAACCTGAGGGTGAGCCGGAGTCTGTTTGAGAACCAGAAGGTCACGAGGGACGTGGTCTATCGCGCCCAGGCCGAGCTGAGCGAGCTCGAGCAGCAGAAGGCGGAGGCTGAGAAGGGAAGGATTCTGGCGCAATCCTATTTCAACTTTCTTCTCAACCGGCCTCTGGATACTCCGGTCGAGGTGGCGATTCCGGCGGAGCTTCCGCCGGGACCGGATAATGATCTTGCGGGGCTGCAGAAACGGGCCCTTGGCAAGCGTTACGAGGTGGCGCAGCTCGAGAGCGGGATAGAGGGCGCCGCGAATGGAGTGAGGTTGTCTAAGTCCACCTATCTTCCCAATCTCCTCTTTGCGTTCGACTATGGTTACCAGGGCAAGGACTACCGGTTCGGTGGGGAGGATGACTTCTGGATGGGGTCGTTCGTGCTCCAGTGGAACCTCTTCAGCGGACTTCAGAGAAAGGCGCAGACGGACCAGGCCCGGGCCGAGGAGAACCGGCTCAAGGCCCAGCTGAGCGAGCTTGAGCAGGGAATAAAGATGGAGGCCACCGAGGCTCGCGAGAACCTCATCGTTGTCCACAAGACCCATGAGGCCGCCCTCGACCGTAACGAGAGCGCAACGAAGTCCTTTGAGATCGTTAACCGGAAATTCAGGGAGGGAGTATCACCCCAGATAGAGTTCCTGGATGCGAGGGTCACCATGACCCGGGGCCAGGTGAACCTGATAGTAACCACTTTCGATTACCACATAAAGCGGGCGGAATACGAACGGGTCATCGGAATCCACAGATTCAACTGAGACAGGTGAGAAAGCAATGCAAGCATTCAGAGTGGCATGCAGAAAGAAATCAACAGCGAGACACAGAATCGCCCGGCTCGGCATCAGTGAGGCGTGGAGGGTCCTGTTGAGTGGAGCCCTGGTGGGAGCTGTTGTGGTGGGTGTTGCTGTGTTGGGAGGTTGTGGTGGAAACGGGAACGGGAATGGGAACGGTGACGAGCAGGGTATTCCTGTCAAGACCGCGCGGGTGGATTTCGAGGAGGTCTCGGTCCCGGTACATACCAGCGGGAAGCTCACCAGCGCCACGGAGGCCCGGCTGTCATTCAAAACCGGCGGGATTGTCGGGAGAATCCCCGCTGACGAGGGCGAAGCGGTGATGAGTGGACAGCTGCTGGCGGCGCTTAAGGCCGATGAGATCGATGCGCAAGTCACCCAGGCGCGCAGCGGTTTCGACAAGGCGGACAGAGATCTTAAGAGGGCCAGGCGGCTCTATGCCGACAGTGTCATCACTCTCGAGCAGGTCCAGGATGTGGAGACGGCATTCTCGGTGGCAAGGTCGCAGCTCAAGATCGCTGAGTTTAACCAGACACACTCCTCCATACATGCACCAACCGACGGCAGGATCCTGAAGCGCTTTGCCGAGATGAATGAATTGGTGGGCCCGGGCTCTCCCGTATTCCTCTTTGGATCAAGTGGAGGGCAGTGGACGGTTCGGGCGGGGATCTCGGACCGGGACATCATAAGGCTATCATTAGGCGATTCGGCGAGGGTCACCTTCGATGCATACAAGGGCCTGGAATTCCCGGCACGCGTTGTGGAGATCGGCGAGGCGGCCGACCCGATGAGCGGGGCCTTCGAGATAGAGCTCTCACTGGATGATGGCGGCATGAAGTTGGTCTCCGGGTTTGTGGCGAGAGTGGATGTCTTCCCTGCAAGCTGTGAGCCCATGCATATTGTCCCGATAGAGGCCCTTGTTGAGGCCGACGGTGAGCGCGGCTATGTCTATGTTCCCGATCAAGGAGGCGCGATGGCGCTTAAGAAAGCTATCGTGCTCGGCTGCCTCATTGGCGAGAGAGTTGCCATACAATCGGGCCTCGAGGGTGAAGAGTTGGTGGTCACCGACGGCGCGGCATATCTTACCGACAATGCCGCCATCCGTATTGTGGATGGCCCGAGCGACAAGGGTAACCGGAATGGCCCGGGGGATCCGGGCGAAGAATAGAGAACTTTACCGATGCGGCTTCCGAGATTAGCAATAGAAAATCACCAGTTCACGACCATCATCGTAGCCCTGCTCGTGCTTTCCGGGGTGGTTTCCTTTCTTAGCATGCCGCGCTCGGAGGATCCGCAGGTAGCACCCCCGGGCACCACGGTAATCATCGTCTACCCGGGCGCGACACCTGAAGACGTTGAGGATCTGATCGTCAGCCCTGTCGAGGAGGCAATCAACGGGCTCGAGGACATCAAGGAGATCAATGGCTGGGCCGCTGATAACCTGGCCATCGTGGGCGTTGAGTTCCTGGGTGGAAGCGACCCGGATGAGAAGTACTCGGATGTCGTCCAGAAGGTGAACAGTATAAGAAGCAGTCTCCCCGGCGGCATAACGAGTCTCGAGATTCATAAGTGGTCCGTGAACGAGGTGAGCATCCTGCAGCTGGCGCTGGTCTCGGAGGATACACCGTACCGCGAACTGGAGCGCGAGCTCGAGATCCTCGAGAAGCGAATCCAGCGGATATCGGGGGTGAAAACCGTGGAAACCTGGGCCTTCCCCGAGCAGGAAGTGCGGGTGTCGCTGGACTTGGAGAAGATGGCCCAGTTCCGCATCCCCGTGGCCCGCGTCATCGGCGCCGTCCAGAGCGCCAATACCAATATCCCGGGTGGCAATGTGGACATAGGGGACCGAAGATTCACGATCCAGACCAGCGGTTCGTATGAGTCGGTGGAGGATATCGCCAACACCGTGGTTTACGCCGTGGACGGCAAGATCGTGTACCTGAAGGATGTAGCCGATGTTGAACTGGGATATGAGGATGAGTCCTACCGTGCGCGCTTCAATGGTGAGCGCGCCGTGTTTCTTACCGTGACCCAGAAGCCCGGGAGCAACATTTTCACCGTCATGGACGCCCTAAGGGGTGAGATCGCCGGCTTCGAGGAGAGCCTGTCGGGGGACATACATCTCGAGACGGTATTCGATCAATCCGAGAGCGTATCGCGCAGGCTGAACGGCTTCTTCATGAGCCTGCTCCAGGGTCTTGTCCTTGTGGGGGCAATCGTCTTTCTCTCTGTCAATGTGCGCACGTCTTTGATCGTCATGATGGCAATCCCGTTTTCGATCCTGATCGGACTGGGTTTTGTGGATGCCACGGGCTACGGACTTCAGCAGATGTCGATCGCGGGCCTCGTGATCGCCCTGGGTCTGCTGGTGGATAATGCCATCGTGGTTACCGAGAACATCGGGCGCTTTATGCGGATGGGTTACGGCCGCAAGGAAGCAGCGTGGGAAGGTACGAGCCAGGTGGGCTGGGCGGTGGTGAGCGCGACCGCGACCACTGTCCTGGCATTTATCCCCATAATGATGATGAAAGACGTGACCGGTGACTTCATCCGGAGCATGCCGGCTACAGTGGTCTACACCTTGACGGCCTCGCTCTTCCTGTCCCTCACCCTGACCCCATATCTTTCGAGCAAGTTCATCAGGGTGACCGCCAGTTCCGGCTACAACCGGATGAGGAGACTGTTGCAGCATTTCATAGAGACCCGCTACCGGAGCATGCTTGACTATGCTATCCGGCATCCTGGGCGCGTGATAGGCCTTGCGCTGGCGATGTTCGTCGGCTGTCTTGCGCTCTTCCCCGTGGTGGGCGTGAGTTTCTTCCCCAAGGCGGAGAAGCCCCAGATCCTGGTAAACATCGATTCTCCGCGGGGCACCAGCCTGGACAGGAGCGACGAGCTGGTCCGGCAAGTGGAAGCCTATGTCGCCGGCCGTGACGAGATCAGAAGCTACACCACCAACATTGGCCATAGTAACCCGAGAGTCTATTACAATATGTGGTCAAGACAGGAAGTCCCGCATCACGCCCAGGTGATGGTGGAGCTAAAGCAGGGCGACATGAAAGCTCTGGGTGGACTCGTGGAAGATCTCCGGCGGGACTTCGCCGATCTGCCGGGGACAAAAGTGGAGGTCAAGGAATTCGAGCAGGGTCCCCGGGTTCAGGCACCCATCGCCATCGTGGTAATCGGCGACAATCTAGATATGCTCGAATTGATAGCCCGGGATGTTGAAAGCATAATTGCCAGAGCCCCCGCCACCACGAATATCAGCAATCCATTGGGCACACCGAAGACCGATCTTCACATCAACATCAACCGGGCCAAGGCGGGAATGCTGGGCGTAAACCTCGCGGATATCGATCTCGCCGTGAGAGCGGGCATGGCCGGCCTCCCGATTGCGACGTATAATGACGAAGAAGGTAAGGAATACGCCATCGTGGTAAGGCTTCCGTTTGAGGGCAAGCCCACGATCGCGGATCTCGACAGGATATATGTCACCTCCATAACGGGCGCGCAGGTGGCCCTGAGCCAGGTGGCGAAACTGGAGCCCAAGGCCGCGCCGTTGGGCATAGATCACTTCAATCTCGAGCGAGCGGTTACTGTTACCGCGGACGTGATCGGCAATGCGTCGGTCGATGTGGCGACCCGGCAGGTGGTCGCGAGCTTAAGGGCATACAACTGGCCCAGGGGGTACCGCTACTACATAGCCGGAGAGCTTGAGAACCGCGAGGAATCCTTCGGCGGTATGGGCCGGGCTGTCATAATCGCGCTGATCGCGATCCTCGCCGTGCTGGTGCTCCAGTTCCGTTCGTACCGGCAGCCGCTTATCGTGTTTGCGGCCATCCCCTTTGCCATGATCGGGTCCGTCCTGGCTCTGCTGATAACCAGGAATTCCTTCTCATTCACCGCTTTCATCGGGCTCACCTCTCTGGTGGGCATCGTGATAAATAACTCCATCATCCTGGTGGACTACACCAATCAGCTGCGCAGGAAGGGAACCGGGCTTATCGAGGCTCTTAAGGAAGCGGGCGAGACCCGTTTCATCCCGATCATCCTTACCACGGCCACCACGGTCGGGGGGCTTCTGCCGCTGACCCTCGGCGGCGGTTCGATGTGGGCGCCGATGGGCTGGACCATCATCGGGGGGCTCATCTGTTCAACCGTGCTTACGCTGTTGCTGGTGCCGGTGCTCTATAAG
>JAUXGG010000021.1 GCA_030622265.1 Candidatus Eiseniibacteriota bacterium | reverse complement strand
TCGACGCAAGCCGCCTAGTGGAAAGGGCAGGAGGGCTCCGAGGGTTTACTACCTGGCGCAGTCAGGCACCAAGCCGCCTGCTTTCACCCTGTTTGTCAATGATCCCGACATCATCAAGGAGAGCTTTAAGCGCTTCCTCGAGAAGCGCATAAGGGACATCTATCCCTTTGAAGGTACACCGGTTCGGATACGGGTGAGGAAAAGCAAGTAAGATGCTTCATATTGCAGGGTTAGCGCTTCTGTCTTATCTGGTGGGCTCCATCCCGATCGGTTTCATGGTGGGGAAGGCAAGGGGCGTCGACTTGCGGACCATAGGGAGCGGCAATGTCGGGGCAACCAATGTCTACCGTGCCTTCGGCTTCGGCGTTGCCATTTTCGTTTTCATACTCGATGTGAGTAAGGGCTTTGTCGGCGCCGCCGTGCTGCCCGCGATATGGACGCCCGAGGTGCTCTCAATCACATGGGTCAGAATGATATGTGGTGTCGCAGCCATCGCGGGCAGCATCGCCAGTGTGTTCCTCAAGTTCAAGGGAGGAAAGGGTGTTGCCACGGCGGTCGGGGTATTACTGGGACTCGAGCCTTTCTCGACCATCATATGCATAGCCATCTGGGCTGTGCTTTTCGTCAGATACAGGTACGTCTCGCTGGGCTCCATAGTGGGAACAGCCGCCCTGCCGATCTTGATTGCGGTCTTTAACCGGAATGGTTTATTGCGCTATCCCGTTTTCTACTTCTCCCTGCTGGTGGCATTGATCGTGATTGTCCGCCACAGGTCCAATATCGGACGCCTTCTTAAGGGAACCGAGAACGGCATCGGCGCGGCCGGAGGTGGGGAATAATGGCGGAGCAGCCGAAAGCCAAGGTCTCGGTCCTGGGCGGCGGCAGCTGGGGCACCGCGCTCTCGGTACTGCTTCACTCCAGGGGGCACCTGGTCAAGGTATGGGAGCTCTATCCCGAACGCGCAGTGGCAATGAGGGAGACAAGGGAGAATGCCGCGATGCTTCCCGGCATCACGATCCCCGATGACATCGTGATCACGTCCGAGATGGAGGAGGCCGTGATCACGATGGAGATCCTCACCCTTGTCGTACCTTCCCACGGCCTGAGGGAAACCGCCGCGAAGGCCGCCCCTTTCCTTAAGGGAAACGAGATCATAGTGATCGCCACCAAGGGCATAGAGGAAGAGAGTCTTAAGCGGATGTCGGAGGTGGCCCGGGATGTCACGGGCTTCCCTGAAGACCGGATAGCCGTGCTCGTAGGCCCCAGCCACGCCGAGGAGGTGAGCCGGGGGGTTCCGACCACGGTTGTGTCGGCTTCGACCGATGAGGCGACCGCGAAGAGAGTGCAGGAGATCTTCATGACACCCACCTTCAGGGTTTACACCAACACCGATGTGGTGGGAGTCGAAAGCGGCGTATCCCTTAAGAACGTGATAGCGATTGCCGCCGGGGTATGTGACGGCCTGGGGTTTGGGGATAACACCAAGGGTGCGCTCCTTACTCGCGGGCTGGCCGAGATGACCCGGCTCGGGGTCAAGATGGGCGCCAGGCAGGAAACCTTCTCGGGCTTGGCCGGGCTCGGGGACATGGTCACAACCTGCATATCACGGCACAGCCGCAATCGCTACGTGGGCGAAGAGATAGGAAAGGGCCGGACCCTAAAGGAGGTCCTCTCTGAGATGGTGATGGTAGCCGAGGGAGTGCGCACCACAAGGAGTGCAGTGGGCCTGGCAGAGAAGCATCAAGTGGAGATGCCGATAGCTGCACAGGTCTTTGAGATACTGTTTGAGGATAAGCCAGTCAAGGAAGCGATAAGAGAGCTCATGCTTAGGAGTCCTAAGCCTGAGATTTGGTGGTAGGCCAGGAGCGAGGGATGAGAAAGAAAACACCGACCAAGCTTTACTACTCGATCACTGAGGTGGCGGAGCTGACCAATGTCAAGCCGCATGTTCTGCGTTACTGGGAGACGGAGTTCAAGGCGCTGCGTCCCAAGAAGAACCGTGCGGGTAACCGGACCTACAGGGCGGGCGACATCAAGCTTGTCCGGGATATCAAGGAGCTTCTCTACGACGACGGCTTCACAATAGCCGGCGCCAAGAAGAAGCTTCTCCAGGGGAAACCCAATCCCGGAGGCCGGTCTATGAAGGACAAGAAGGGCAACGCTCTCGAGGCGATCAGGAAAGATCTTCTCGAGATGCAGAAGATCCTCGAGACCAAGTAGTTTAGCTCTTGCGGGCCCCTAGGTGCTATGGTAGTTTGTAGACGTGAATATATTGGTCGGGGCGTAGCGCAGCCTGGTAGCGCACTGGCATGGGGGGCCAGTGGTCGCTGGTTCGAATCCAGTCGCCCCGACCACTTCATTTCTCCTTCACTTCTGATGCTCTTACCACTTGAGGATGTGATTCCCGCAAGCTTCAAGGTGCTGGAAGTTGGGTGGGCGCTATGATATAAGAAGGAATGAGAGTTTGGGAAAGGAGACCCCTGTGAAGAATTTCAAGATCCTTACCGCTCTGGCAGTTGTCCTTCTACTGGCCGTTCCATCCCACGCTGGCTGGCGAGATGACCTTGCCGAGATTCTCGCGATGGAGCCCGGAGATGACCGGGCGAGCAAGGTGGAGAGAATCGCAAGGGTTGAGCCAGGTTGGGAGGAAGTGGCCGCGCTTATCCAGGCCCTGGAGTTTCCGGCTGTCGAGACCGGGGAGTTCGTGCTCGGCATAACACTTTGCATCGATGATGTGGAGCGGCCTTATGTGCTCTATATTCCGTCGGGATACGACCCCGCCGTACCGGCGCCGCTGCTGGTCTGGTTGCACGGAGGCGTCGGACGCGGGGACATCATCCCCGAGCCGCTTGAGTATGTGAAGGAAGACGAGTTCATTCCCGTCGCTGAAGAGAGAGGCTGGGTGGTACTCTATCCCCTCGGGCAGATGGGCGCGACCTGGTGGGATGATGTGGGGATGGCAAATATCCACAATCTCATCCGGACGGTCAAGCGCGGATACAACATCGATGATGACCGCCTCTGGCTGGAGGGTTTCTCGGACGGCGCCTCGGCAGGCTTTACCCACGCCATGGTGCTTCCCAATGACTATGCCGCCATCGTAGCTCTCAACGGCCATATGGGTGTTGGAAGCATCAACGGCGGCCTTCACCTCTATGCTCCAAACCTCTCGAACACACCCATCTATGCTGTTACCACTAAAGCAGATGAGCTGTATCCATCTGAGAAAATGAGGCCCACTTTCGAGATGGCTGTGAAGGCCGATGCCAATATCCTTTACCGTGAACTCGAGGGTGCGCACGATTTCGGGTACGCCGAGACTGAAATGCCCCGGATAGTCCGCTTCCTCGAGCGTCATGGCCGGGAGCCCTTCCCGTCGAGGATCGTCTGGGAGACGGGTGAAGCCAGGTTCGGGCAATGCAGGTGGTTCAAGATCGATGAAGTCACGACGGGCGATATCGAGAAGTGGCACAAGGAGTTTAACACAGCCCTGGTCAATGAGCGCATCACCATAGGCTTCGTACCCAACTATACGTTCGAAGGCGAGGGTGTGAAGGTGAGCTCGGTCCTTGAAGAAACGGCAGCCGAGGCCATGGGCCTGGAGGCCGGGGATATCATCATCGGCGGCGGGCGGATCGCCATTAAGGACCTGGACGGTCTGGTCGCGTACAAGGCCACGCTCGAAAGGGGAAGCCCCATAGAGCTGACAGTACTTCGCGAGGGAGGGGAGAAGACCTTAAGCGACAACCTGCCCGAGAAGGCCAATTACCTTATCTTCAAGCGCGAGATCCCCTCGGGACTCGCCCATGCAGGCTACTACGCAAACAGGATCTGGGTGAAGACATCCCGGGTCGGCGCTTTCAGCATTCTCATACATCCTGACATGGTCAATCTGGACGACCCGGTCACCGTGACCTGGAACGGCAAGGTGATACACGAGGAGCCCGTCAAGCCCGACATCGCATTCATGATTGAGAACTTCCTTGAGAACCGGGACCGCAGGCTGCTTTACGTGGCAAGACTGGAATTCGATGAGCCATAGTAGTGTCGTGCCTTCCGGCACGACGGCCTTTGCCAAGCGCAACCCCCGGATGCCCGATTGAGTCTAACTAATGTTGACCAACCAAGAAGAAGGATTGATATGAGGTTCTTTCTGGTGTCCATGGCTTTGGTGCTCGCGCTCAGTTCAGTGGCTTTCGCCCATTGCCAGGTACCCTGCGGCATTTACGGCGACGAGACGCGGCTTGACATGTTGGGGGAGAACATCACCACCATCGGGAGAGCCATGAAAATGATCCTGGATCTCTCGGATGATGCTGAACTCAACCACAACCAGATCGTCCGTTGGATCGAGGCCAAGAATCATCATGCGGATGACATTGCCTGTATCGTCAGCTGGTATTTCCTGCAGCAGCGGGTCAAGCCGGTCGATGAGACTGATGAGACGCCTACAAAGCTTATGTCCATAAGCTCACTCTGCTTTATGGCATGCTCGTCCAATCGATGAAGGCCAAGCAGACCACCGACCTGACGCATGTTGAAGAGCTGAAGACACTCCTCGATGATTTCACCAAGGCCTACATGGTAGGGAAGTAAACCGGCAGGGGGCACGCCACTGAGTATGGAGCTCCGGGAAAAGGGCATGGTCGCTCACCTTCATACGCAGTGTTCCGCTCACCCTCCTCATCACCACCCTGCGGTAGCGCCTCACCCGATTTAAGTATGGTGTCCCCTCAGTTCTGGTGGCATAATCGAAACCCTGGAAGGAGGAGATCAATGAGACATTCATACCGGCTTGTGTGCATTGCGATGGCCATCGCGCTATCACTGACTCTGTCGTGTTCGAAGGAGGAGGGCCGGGTTACCCTTATGATAGGAGGGGCCCCGGCGGAGCTCGACTACTGGGAGACCCTGCTTGAGGATTTCACAGAGAACACGGGAATCGAGGTTGGCCTCATGCGCCAGCCCACCGATACCGACCAGCGACGGCAGAGCCTGATTATCCCCCTTGAAGCCGGGGAAGGCGACCCTGACGTGTTCCTCATGGACATAGTCTGGATCGGCCAGTTCGCCGCTTCAGGATGGCTCGAGGGCCTGGAGCCCATGATGGCCGTGGACAACTTCGAGACATCCCCCTTCTTTAGCCGGGTCATAGATCTGGCAGATACCTATGAAGGCAGGCTGATTGCCCTTCCGGTCTACGTCGATGCCGGCTTGCTATACTACCGGGCAGACCTTCTGATTGAATACGGCTTCACATCACCGCCGGCGACCTGGGCTGACCTGGTCAAAATATCGGTCCAGATTCAGGCGGCCCAGCGGATGACCAATCCAGACTTCTGGGGATTCGTCTGGCAGGGCGCGCAATATGAAGGCCTTGTCTGCACGTTCCTCGAATTCTCAACGGCGGGAGGCGGGGGACTCGTTGATGACTCCGGGGCTCTCACGCTGGACAGGCCTGAGAACATAGCGGCCTTGAACTTCATGAGAGACCTCATTGCCACGTTTGGGATTTCCCGACCGAATACCTATACCGAGATGAAGGAGGAAGAGGTAAGGAGCACCTTCCAGAGCGGTAATGCGCTCTTTGGGCGCAACTGGCCTTATGCCTGGGGCCTGCACCAGGAGGACGGATCGGCAGTCAAGGGCCTTGTGGGTATCTCACTGCTTCCGGCCTTCTCCGGTGGCGAGCATGCGGCGACCCTCGGCGGCTGGCACATAGGGATTTCCAGGTCAAGCGACAACAAGGAGGCCGCCTGGCAGCTCGTCAAGTATATCGTCTCCCGGGACGTGCAGCTGGGGTTCGCCCTCAACCTGGGCTGGAACCCGGCCAGACAGGACATCTATAACGCGCCGGAGATCGTCGAGCACGTGCCCCACCTTGTGCAGCTCAGGGACATTTTTGATTCGGCGGTGGCCAGGCCCAATGTGCCCTACTACAGTCTTCTTTCCAGGGAGCTTCAGCAACGGGTCAACGCGGCCCTCGCAGGTACCGCCACGCCGGCAGAAGCGCTCAAGACCGCGCAGCGGGAAGGCATCGACATAGTTGACCGCTACAGGCAATGAGGACGGAGTCTTGTAAAGACCCAGGCCCCTTAGCGGAAGCGGGAAGGAAGTGGACTTGAGAAAACCAGTCACCTTCACTCGAAACCGTAAGGAGGGGCGCACCGCTTTCCTCTTCGTGCTGCCGCTTGTGACAGTCATAGTGCTCTTCATCGTCATTCCGGTCCTGGGCACTTTCTGGACCGGCTTGTTCCGGGACGTGACGTATCTCCCCACCAAGTTCGCGTATTTCTCAAACTACAGACGACTCCTGACGGACTCAGACTTCTGGCGTTCGTTTCGCTTTACCATGCTGTTCGTTGCAACCGCAATACCGCTCGAGATGGCGCTCGGGATGGTCTTTGCCCTCATACTCAACGAGCGCCTGAGGATGAGGAACGCGCTCCGGGCTACCGTCCTGATCCCGTGGGCCGTACCCACAATTGTTGCAGCGCGTACCTGGGAGCTCATCTACAACTACGGTTATGGCCTCGCCAATTACCTGATCGCGCTCCTCGGCCTTTCCGATGCCCCGGTCAACTGGCTCGGGAGCCCGGTAGGCGCCTTCTTTGCGCTCATCCTGGCCGATGTCTGGAAAACTACTCCCTTTGTTGCCATTATCTTGCTGGCCGGCCTTCAGACTATACCTGAGGAAATATACGAGCAGGCCCGGGTGGACGGCACCAACTTCCTGCAGCGCTTCTTCAAGATCACCCTGCCCATGCTGAAGCCCGTGATCGCCGTGGCCCTGATATTCAGGAGCATCGATACCATCCGGATCCTCGATCTTATCTACGTGGTCACCGACGGCGGCCCCGGGGGTTCGACCACTTCGCTTTCACTTTACGGGTACAAGTATTTCAACGAGGGTGATTTCGGGTATGGCTCGGCCATCGCGGTGGTGGTCTTTGTGATCGCGTTCCTCCTGTCGGTCTCATATCTCAAGGTCGGGGGCTTCGGGAGGGCGATGGAATGAACGAGGCCAGAGTGAAGAAGGCGTTGCTGGCTCTGGGTATATGTTTCATGCTGGCGTTTTGTCTGTCGCCCTTCGTGTGGATGATCGTGGTCTCATTCGGCCGGAACCCCGACTTCCTGAGCGGGGGAGTGGAGTTTGCGGCGACCCTGGGGAATTATGTCGACATACTCACGATCAAGTCGCTCCACTTTCTCGAGTACCTGAGGAACAGCCTCGCGGTGAGCGGGGTGGTCGCGGTCGCCTGTGCCATGGTGGCGGCGCTCGGGGCCTATGCGGTTTCCAGGATCGAGTTCCGCGGCCGCATGGTTCTATCACTTGCGGTGCTCGCCTTTTCCATGTTTCCGCAGATCAGCCTGATAGGTTATCTGTACAAGTTCATGAGGTCCTTCGGGCTCATCAATACTTACCTTGCCCTGGTGTTTCCATACATAGCCTGGACCATTCCCTTGGGCTTCTGGATCATGCTGAGCTATATGCTCCGGATACCGAAGGCCTTCGATGATGCGGCCCGCGCCGATGGGGCGGGGCGGTTCATGATCTTCCGGAAGATAATTCTCCCCGTTGCGGCGCCGGGAATGTTCTCGGCCATACTCCTGGTTTTTATCGCCGCCTTCAACGAGTTCCTGTTCGCGCTGATGCTCACGACCGACCAGAGTGCCAGGACCATTCCGGTCGGGATCGCGCTCTTCGAGGGGCTGCACGGCGAGATTCCCTGGGGCTATATAATGGCCGCATCCACGGTCGCCAGCATCCCCCTGGTAATCCTGGCCGTGGCTTTCCAGAGATATGTTATTCAGGATGTGACCAGGGGCGCCATCAAGGGTTGAGGAGGTAGATCCTGCTCTATTACGGCTACGTGCTTGCGAGAATCGCGGCGAGGCTTCTGCCGCTCAAGGCATCTTACTGGATCGCGGACCGGGTTGCGGATCTCTGGTATGCGGCGAGCCCGGCCACCGTGCAGAACCTGAGGCACAATCTCAAGCTGGTCCCGGGGATTCCCGCGAGCGGTGTCGTGCTGGGCAGGCTCTCGCGTAGGATCATGCGAAACTTCGCCCGCATGGTAACCGAGTTTCTGTATTTCCCGAGACTCAATCTCGATAATATCTCCCATCTTGTCGATATCGAGAGCTTTAAGAGACTGATTCCCGCGGTCGGCGATGATAGCGTCATATTATTGACGGGCCACATCGGGAACTGGGAGCTCGGGGTGGCCATGGCCTCTATGCTTGGCCTCGACCTTTACGTCGTGGTCTACGATCACCCCGACCACAGGGTGGCCCGGCTCTTCCGAGAGAGGAGGGAGGAAAAGGGCCTTAAGGTGATGTCGGTGAGGGAGGCCGCAAGAGAGGTCCCGGCGGTGCTCTCGGCCTCCTCGGTAGGGATAGTGGGCGACCGGGACTTCACGGGCTGGGGAATGGAGGCGACCTACTTCGGGGTCCCGGTGATCGTGCCCGGCGCCTATGCCGGCCTCGCCCTTACGCGCAAGAAGCGCATCATTCCGGGCTTCTGTCTCAGGCAGGCGGATGGAAGATACCGGCTGATCCTGGAGGATCCGCCCGCTATAGAGGCAGGGGAGGGGACCAGGCCGGAGGAGATCGTCGAGGCATGTCTTAAGATCTTTGAGAAAAGTGTAGAGAAATATCCCGATCAATGGTATTTTTTCGAGAGGCTTGGCTCACGTCGTGGGCCGGCCCGATAAAGTATTTGTAAACTCAAGTCTCAGGTGATATACAGGCGGCAATGAAACGTAGAAAGAAACCTACTGGTTCGACCCTTACGATGGTCGATTATGCATACAAGGCCACCCTGGTTGTCATACCTGCCTACAATGCAGCCAAAACCCTGCGGAAGGTCATAAGCCAGATCAAGGATGTGAGTTTGCACCTGACCACTCTGGTCGTTGATGACGGCTCCGTGGATAACACTGCGGCTGTGGCTGAAAGGGCAGGGGCGGCAGTGGTCAAGCACACGCGCAACCTCGGCAAGGGCGCCGCCTTGCGTACGGGCTTTCGCGAGTTCCTGAACAGGGACTTCAAGGCGGTAATAACGCTCGATGCAGACGGCCAGCATTCGCCGCTTGAGATACCCAAGCTGGTGGAGGCCTGGCTTAATAAGAGGGCTGACATAGTGATCGGGGCGCGCGATCGACGCGTGGGCGGAATGCCACCTGTCAGGATCTTCACCAACACGGTGAGCTCCTGGCTGGTGTCATTGTCTGCCGGCCAGTACATCCCGGACTCCCAGTCGGGCTACCGGCTGCTCTCCCGGAGCGTGGTCGAGAATGTGGAGACCGAGTCGAAGGACTATGGAGCCGAGAGCGAGATACTCATAAAGGCCGCGATCGCGGGGTATAATATCGAGTCTGCCCCGATCGCCACTATTTACGAAGACGAAACAAGTTATATTAACCCGGTGAAGCAGCCCCTGCGCTTCATGGGAATGATGTTCAGAAGCATTTTCTGGAGGTTCGAGCGAGGTGGGAAACAGCGATAAGGATGACATCCTCATTCTCGTTACCAATGATGACGGGGTGAATGCGGAAGGGATCCGCCGGCTTCGCCGTGCCATGTCCACCATAGGCGAGGTCACGGTGGTGGCCCCTGATACGCAGAAAAGCGGGGCAAGTCATGCCCTGACCCTGTCCGATCCCTTGAGGAGCAGCCGCGTCGACGAGAACACCTTGGCTGTGGACGGTACACCCACCGACTGTGTCCTGCTTGCGATGAGGGGACTCCTGGACCGGAAGCCCGACCTTCTGGTCTCCGGCGTGAATCACGGTCCCAACCTCGGCGATGACGTGACCTATTCGGGCACGGTCGCCGCGGCATTTGAGGGCACGCTTCTGGGGCTGCCATCGATCGCAATATCCGTGGCATCCTGGAAGAAGTGCAGTTTCGACTCCGCGGAGAGATTCGCGGCCGAAATCGCCCGGAAGGTCTTGAAGCATGGCCTGCCCGACGGTACGCTGCTCAATGTCAATGTTCCTTCCCTGCCACCTGATGAGATCAAGGGAGTCAGGGTCACCAAACTCGGAAAGCGCGTCTATCGCGACGCGGTCGTGAAGAAGCAGGACCCCCGGGGAAGAGATTACTACTGGATAGGCGGCCAGCCCCCCATATGGTGCGAGGGAGAGGGGACGGATTTCGAGGCGGTGGAAGAGGGGTTGATCTCGGTTACCCCGCTCCAGCTGGACCTTACCGATTATAAGTCACTCCACATGGTCCGTGTATGGGACCTCACCTTCTGAGGCGATGATGCTTGCATCTGTGCTGCTTGCAGGAATTCCCAAGGAACTCGCGGTCTTCTCTATCGCGATGCTGCCTGTCTCCGAGCTGAGGGGAGCGATTCCCTACGGCTTGCTCACGGAACCCAAACTCTCGGTGGCAAGAACCTATATCCTGGCCGTTCTGGGAAACTTCGTCCCGGTGATCCCCATCCTTCTTTTTCTCGAACCCGTATCTAAGTTCTTGCGGAGAGTGCCGATTCTAGACAGATTGTTAACGTGGTTCTTCGCCAGGACAAGGCGAAGAGGGACCCTGGTTGAGAAATACGAGGCAATAGGCCTCACCCTCTTCGTTGCGATTCCGCTCCCGGTGACGGGGGCCTGGACGGGAGCCATCATGGCCTTTCTGTTCGGAATTAGGTTCAAATGGGCCGCTGTATGTATTAGCCTTGGTATAATGATCGCCGGGGTTGTGGTCACGCTGGCATCGCTTGGCATGATCAATCTCTGGCACTTCGCAACATAGATTGCAACGCAGTTAAGGTCGGGGCGTAGCGCAGCCCGGTTAGCGCGCCTGCTTCGGGAGCAGGAGGTCGGAGGTTCAAATCCTCTCGCCCCGACCATCAAAAGGGGTCAGCCCTTGAATTGTGAATTCACAATTCGCTACTGACCCCTTTTTTGTGAATTCACAATCCGGTACCTGACCCCAGGATTGTGAATTTGTGAAGTTGATTTTGGGAGGCTGAGGTAATAGAATCATCAGGGTTGGAGGATGCGATCGGCATGAGGAAACTGATTGGAGTGATTGGCGGCAGTGAGGCCTCTCCGGAGATCCTGGGCCTGGCGGAAGAGGTGGGGAAGCTCATAGCGAGGTCGGGTCACGTTCTCGTATGCGGAGGCCTGGGAGGCGTGATGGAAGCGGCCTGTCGCGGGGCCAGGGCAGAAGGCGGCCTCACGGTGGGCATCCTGCCCGGGCCGGTCAAGGAAGACGCCAACAAGCATATTGAGATCGCCATAGCTACCGGCCTCGGACATGCCAGGAACGCCGTGATCGCCCAGGCATCAGATATTCTGATCGCGGTGGGGGGGAGATTCGGCACCCTGTCCGAGATAGGCTTCAGCCTCGGGATCGGGAAGAGAGTCATAGGCCTTAAGTCCTGGGACTGCGATGCGGCGATCATCCAGGCTGATAGCGCGGAAGATGCCATGAGTAAGGCCCTGGGCCCATAGAGCCGGCGAACCATGGAAGACCTGGTGAGGGCGCATATCAAGGTGACCGGATTAGTCCAGGGAGTCGGGTTCAGGTATTTCGTAAGAACCACGGCCG
>JAUXGG010000015.1 GCA_030622265.1 Candidatus Eiseniibacteriota bacterium | reverse complement strand
CGAGTGCGCCGAGGCGCGTCTGAACCTCTCCGATGGCTCCGTGGACTTGGCCGAGGTCAGATCGGGGGAAGGCCGCATATTCGTCTTCTCGGACTTCTATCTTTTCACCGACAGGACCATGGGACATACCGGGGAACCCCTTGACGCGAGAGAGTACGGTATATTCGAGCTGACCCCACTAGTTGTTGCTTGAGATAAGTGATTGCTGTATAGTAATCGCAACGTTATCTTTCAGGTGCTTGGAGGCCATGCGGTCCCGGGCCCGGAATCGAAGCGCAAGGGGGCATATGCCTATAGCCTTGGACAGGATGACCAAGGGCAGCAGGGGGCGGATCGTGGAGGTTGTGGGTGGGCGTGGGGCCGTTCTCAGGCTGTCCGCGCAGGGCATCGTACCCGGAGCGACGGTCGTGAAGACCAGCGAGCTCCGTGGCGGCCCGGTCCTGTTGAGAGTGGGCGGAACCCAGGTGGCAGTGGGCAGGGGGCTTGCCCGCCATGTGCTGGTAGAGGTCATTACTGCTTGAAGAAAATCCTGCTAGTCGGCAATCCCAATGTCGGCAAAAGTGTTCTCTTCTCGAAGATAACCGGTATCAATGTCCACTGCTCCAATTACCCGGGAACCACGGTCGAGTACTCTTGCGGCCCCAGCATTATAGGCACCGAAGAGGTTGAGGTCATCGATGTTCCCGGCTCCTACAGCCTGGATCCCACCAGCAAGGCGGAAGAGGTGGCCGTCGAGATGCTCGCCGAAGGCGACGTCGCCATCAATGTGGTTGACGCCACCAACCTGGAGCGCAATCTTTACCTGACGCTTCAGCTTCTCGAATGGGATATCCCGGTCATCGTGGCCCTTAATATCTGGGATGAGACCAAGCACCGCGGGATAGAAATAGATGTCGAGAAACTGGCTGAGGCCCTCGGCGTACCCGTGATTCCCACCAATGCCAGGAGTGGCTTCGGTCTCGACAAGTTGGTTCACGGCATATCCCGCGCCCGCAACCTGGAGATGCCGTCCCTGACAGCTCACGAGCGGTGGCCTAAGATCGGGGAGATAATAGCCTCGGTACAGCGGATTCACCATCACCACCACACTTTTCTGGAGAGGCTCGAGGACGTCAGCATACACCCGACCGGCGGCTTCTTCGTAGCGGCCGCCGTGCTGATTGCCTCCTTCGGACTGGTGAGGGTGATAGCCGAGACCCTGATAGGGTACGTGATGGACCCTCTCTTCAACGGGGTCTATCTGCCCCTGCTCTCGGCCGTGAGCCGGACGCTCGGCTCGGGGTCCCTGCTCCACGACATCCTGATCGGCAATCTCATAAACGGTGAGATCGACTTTATCCAGTCTTTCGGGCTTCTTACCACGGGGCTCTATGTCCCGGTGGGAATGGTGCTGCCCTATGTGGTCTCGTTTTATTTCCTGCTGGGACTGCTCGAGGACATCGGTTATCTTCCGAGGCTTGCCATCCTTCTGGACGGCCTCATGCACCGGATAGGTCTTCACGGTTACTCGGTGATCCCCACGCTGCTGGGACTGGGGTGCAATGTCCCGGCGCTCCTGGCAACCCGCGTTCTCGACAGCAAGCGGGAGCGCTTCATCGTGGCGACGATGATATCCATAGGGGTTCCGTGCGTTTCGCTTCAGGCCATGATAGTCGGCCTGCTGGGGCCTCGGCCTCACGGGATGAGGTATGTCGCGCTTGTCTATCTCATCCTCCTCCTGGTATGGCTCGCGCTGGGGTTCGTTCTCAAGTTCTTCACCCGGGGTATGCTCCCCACACTTCTCATGGACATCCCCCCGTACCGGCTTCCATACATGAAGACTCTTCTCATCAAGTTTCGCATGCGCACGCTCGGGTTCTTGAAGGAAGCCCTGCCGGTGGTTATCATCGGCGTGGCCGCAGTCAACCTGCTCTATGCTCTCGGCGTGCTGGACGGCCTTGTCCGGCTCACTTCTCCGGTCGTGACACGGCTCCTCGGACTCCCCCCCGAGGCCGTGCTGGCCATCGTGATAGGCTTCCTGAGAAAGGACATAGGGGTGGGTATGCTGGCGCCCCTTAATATGACTATCAAGCAGCTGGTCATAGGATCTACAACACTTGCCATGTTTTTCCCATGTGTCGCCACATTTGTTGTGCTATTTAAGGAACTTGGACCGCTGGACACGGTAAAATCTATTGGTATAATGATCTTGACCGCGCTTGCGGTGGGAGGCTTGCTCAATCTTGTGCTCTAAGTCTGAAGAGGCTATGTAATGGATGTCAGGATCAAAGCCGCGCTGATCTCGATCCTGGTGAATATCGGGCTGGTGATCTTTAAGTTCTTCATGGCCCGGATCTCGGGGAGCGGCGCCCTCACCGCGGATGCCTGGCATTCCATATCGGATCTCGCCGTGTCGGCCTTCGTGCTTGGAGGCCTGAAAGTGACCACCACCAGTGAGAAACGCGGCCTGGTCAACTGGAAGGGACTGGAGCACGTGGTCGCCCTCATTGTCGGGGCCTTCATCCTCTTTACGGGCTGGAGGATCTTCGCGGATGCCCTGCGCCAGCCTTCGCAGGAATTCAGAAATGTGGGCTGGGTCACCGTGGGCGCCCTGGGGTGTGTCGCTGCATCTTACCTTATCGCATCGATGAAAATCCGGATCGGGAGGCTCAAGGACTCGCCGAGCCTGGTGGCGGACGGCCACCATTCCAGGATGGATGTGTATTCGACCGTGGCGGTGGTTGTTGGCCTGTTCGGCGTGATGATCGGGATCAATCTCGACCGGATCGCCGCAGCCCTGGTCTCTATCTTCATAGGAATTACCGGTATCGAGATCATGGTCGGCTCGGTGCGGGCTATATCCCGCGGAACGGCCATAACCGAGTATTTCATTTCGGCCCTCTTCGAAGTGGCCGGGGGCCGTGGCCGGAGAGGCCGTGTTACCGGCGGCATCACGAGGGTCGCTGGCTGGCTGGGGGCCGGGAAGCGCTACGCCTATCTCATCTTCCTTGCGGTTGTCATGGTCTGGTTGTTCTCAGGAGTTTATGTGATCCAGGAAGGTGAAGAGGGGATCATATACAGATTCGGCAAGCTCTCGAGGTTGGGCGTGGAGTCGGGGCTTCACTTTCATGTTCCCGCTCCCGTCGAGAGAATCGAGAAAATATCGGTGGCTGTAATCCAGCGCGTGGAGCTCGGCTTCCGCTCACTGGGAAGAGTTGCCGGGAGCGCCCGGGCTTACCAGTGGGAGAGCAGGCACCAGACCGGGAGCTACGAGAAGCGCCTGGATGAGTCGCTGCTCTTCACGGGCGATGAGAACATCATCGACATAAACACCGTTATTCAATACAGGGTCAGTGACCCTCTCAAGTACGTCCTCAATATCGAAGTGCCGGCCTCCCTGGTCAGCGCATACGGCGAAGCCTCAATACGAAGGATTGCGAGCACCCAGGAGATAGAGCGGCTGCTTACCACCGACCGGTCCGCGATCGAAGGCAAGGTGACAAGGAAGCTGCAGGACCTTCTCGATGAATCCGGTTCGGGAATAGAGGTGGTGACCGTGGAGCTTCAGGATGTTCATCCTCCCATAGAGGTTGTCGGGGCGTTCAGGGACGTGGCAAGCGCCAAGGAGGATAAGAACCGGAGGGTCAACCTGGCTGAAGGCTACATGGATAGTCTCATACCCGAGGTGAGAGGCCTCGCCGCCGAGATGCTGGCCCAGGCTGAGGCCAATAAGTCGGAGGCGGTCGAGCGGGCCACGGGGGAGGCGGTGAGGTTTGAGAAGATTGTCAAACAATACGTGAAGAACCGGGATGTCACCGAAATCAGGCTCTACCTGGAGACCATGGAGCGGGTGCTTCCCGGGCTGGAGAAGTTCATAGTCGAGCCCGACGCCGGAGGCGAACCGCTCGACCTGCGCTTTTTCGATGAAAATGTGACCGGTACCAGAGGGGGGTGGTAGAGATGGAGAGGTCAGTCGTCACCCTGATTGTTGCGATCGCTATCGGATTGCTCATCCTGAACTCAGTGTTCTTCGAGGTCAAGGAGACCGAGCAGGTGGTGATAACCCAGTTCGGGAAGCCGGTGAAGGTGATCCGTGAAGCCGGACTATATGCCAAGATACCGGATCCCGTGCAGAGCGTTCGCAGATTTGATAAACGGCTTCTTCTCTACGACGTGAAGCCGAGCGAGTACCTGACCGCGGATAAGAAGAACATCATTCTCAACATGTATGCGGCCTGGCAGATCGTGGACCCCAGGACCTTCCTGGCATCGGTGCGGGACCGAAGGACAGCCGAGATTCTCCTGGCCGATGTGATCTCGGCCGAGGTAGGCGCAGCGATCGGCAAGATTCCGCTTTCCGCCCTGGTCTCTATCGATCCGGAGGAGGTGGTGGTTGACAGCATCATCGCGGTGGTGACCGAGAACTGCAGGGCCAGGGCCCTGGAGAACTACGGGGTCGACGTTAAGCATGTGAAGATGAAGCAGCTTCAGATGCCGGAACAGAACCTTGAAAGCGTCTTCCAGAGGATGCGCGCCGAGAGGCAGCGCATGGCGAAGAAGTACCGCTCCGAAGGCGACGAAGAGGCGATAAAGATAAGAGCGGAAGCCGACAAACAGAAGCGTACCATGATGGCGCAGGCCTACAGGGAGGCCGAGATCATAAAGGGTGAGGGTGAAGCCGAGGCGGCGAGGATTTACGCGACCGCCTTTAGTCAGGATCCGAAGTTCTACAAGCTGGTCCGGACCCTCCAGGCCTACGAGACTTTCTTGAATGAAAAAACCACCGTGGTCTTATCGACCGATTCCGAGCTCTTGAGGCTTTTGACCGAGGGCACAGCGGCGAACTAGAGATGACCATGCAGGGATGACGATGGACGAACTCAGCGAAGCATCCTGGAAAGACGTTCTCCTTTCGGGGGTGAGGAATGTCCCGTATCGCAACCGGAAGTTCATAAGCGCCGTACTTCTGGCCGCCGTCGGGGTCTACTTCCTGACGGGCCTCTACGCCATCCAGCCCGAGGAGATGGGGGTAGTGGTGCGCTTCGGCAAGGTGGCCCGGGACGGGGTGCCGCCCGGCATTCACTATCACCTGCCCTATCCCTTCGAGAGGGTCTACAAGCCCAAGACGGCCGAGATAAAGAAGGTGTTCGTGAATGAGAAGGGTGGGGGCATACGCCAGGCGCCTCCCGGAAGCGGACTGGAGATGCTTACCGGCGACACCAATGTGATCCTGATCCAGATGATCGTCCAGTATGCCATAAGCGACCCGGTGGCCTACCTCTTCGCCACCGAGGACGCGACCCTCCTGGTGGAGACCGCCGCGGAGGAGGCCATGACCCGGATCGTGGGCTCGATGGGTGTTGACGCCCTGCTCATGACCGAGAAGCTCAAGGCGCAGAACCGGGTCAAGGAACGCATCCAGATGGTGCTTGATTCCTACAATGTGGGGATCGAGATCATCGGTGCCTACTTCCAGGAGATTACCCCGCCGGTCGAGGTGGCCTATGCCTTCCGCGATGTCGCAAGCGCAAGGGAAGACAAGAACCGTATCGTCAACGAGGCGGAGGGGTACAGGAATGCGATTCTCCCCACCACCAGGGGAGAGGCCGAGCGAATGCTGAGAGACGCGGAGGGTTTCAGCGAGGAGCGCGTCGCTCGGGCCACCGGCGAAGCCGAGCGCTTCCTTTCACTCTATGGAGAGTACCGCAGGAGCAAGGACCTTACCGCATCCCGGATCTACTTCGAGAAGATGGAGAAGGTGCTCCCCAGGCTAAGGATCTACATGGTGGATAAGGCCGGTGCCAAAGGAGTCACGTCGCTTCGCCTCATGGTGCCGTCCTCTAAGCCTTAGATCTGTTTCGGAGCGAGTCCTCCCTTGCAGATCTCACGCTCCCGCGGGATCAGTCACCGATCTCCACCTCAAGATCGCCCGCAGTATCCTGCCACCAGACGATAATGATATGATAGTTCCCCGTCTCGGCCGCCGTCCCGGGGTGAAGTATGGGTGATACTGAACCGCTCAGTAACCTCCACTCCGTTACTATCGCCGCCACAGCCGGTCATTGCGGATAATGCCATCAAGCTAAGCAGGACTAAACAGGTTTTGCAGCTCATGACTTGCCTCACGGGTCTGCCTTCTCAGTTTATCCGTGCTGATTTCGACCCACTATGGCATGGCAGCCGGAGAGCCGCAAGAAATCTGGGCCTGCGGCGATCAAGACACTTGAAATGCACCCTCGATCTGCGGTATAATAAACGGGTCAAGGCGGTTTTCCTACCCCAGGAGTTATGGTCCAACTCGGGTGTTCCAGAAGGAGTGTGCCTATGCGTTTTGTTGCTATCGCTTTTTTGCTTTTAGGGCTCTTTTCCGTCTGCCTGCCCGCTCTTGCCCTGGACCGTATCCCTGAACAGGAAGAGCTGGAACGCATAGAACGGATTAGACAGATGATAGATGAGAAGGGGTACTCCTGGCAGGCCGGGCCTACCTCGGTATCCCATCTCTCCGAAGAAGAGTTTGAGAATCTGCTTGGAACGCGCATACCTCCCGACTTCGAGGAGCATGTCGCGAGGGCCAGGCAGGCAGGAAGAATGGTCCAGGCGCCTGAGGGCATGTACTTCCCCTCGATCTTCGACTGGCGAGCCCAGGGCGGCGTAACTCCGGTCGTCCACCAGGGCGGCTGCGGAAGCTGCTGGGCCTTCTGCGCGGCCGCGGCTCTTGAATCGCAGATCCTCATCTACAGCGGATTGACCGAGAACATCTCAGAGCAGGCAGTACTCTCGTGCAACACCGAGGGTGACGGCTGCGGAGGCGGATGGATGGATACCGCTTACGACCTTTGGATGTCCTACGGCGCCGTCAGCGAAGCCTGCATGCCCTATCATGAGAACGACACGGATCCGTGTGTACATACCGCCTGCGATGTCGTCACCACGATCGACGACTACTACTATGTCGGCGATGAAGTCGATGCCATCAAGACCGCTGTGCTCGACGGCCCGGTGGCCGTTGCGATGGCTGTCTGCGGCGGCTTCAATTCCTATACCGGTGGCTGCTACGAAGAGAACTGCACCGAGATCAACCACGGGGTCACCATCGTGGGATGGGACGACACCATGTGCGGAGGCGGCGGCGCCTGGATTGTGAAGAACAGCTGGGGGCCCGACTGGGGAGATGGGGGCTTCATCTACATGAAGTACGGCACCTGCTATATAGGCTACGGGGCCGCAGCCATAAACTATACGCCTGACCAGACGGTCCACTTCTTCCATGATTCCCACAGCATCGATGATAGCGCCGGAGACGGTGACGGCCATGTCGAGACCGGCGAGGTGATTGTGCTTCCCGTGACGCTCCTCAACATAGGCGCGGAGACGGCCACCAATGTGAGCGGGTATATAGAAAGCCTGACCCCCGGCGTGAGCGTCCTGGAGAGCGTTGCCGGGTATCCCGACATCCCGAAAGGGGAGACCGGGGAATCGGATTCGCCCCACTTCAGTTTCGCGGTGACGCCTGCGGGACCCTCATGCGGACAGATAAACCTGCATCTTGTGGTGTCCTCAGACCAGGGGACATCACACATCAACCTCTCCATCCAGGGTGGGGAGATCATCACGGTTCTTGCCGACGACTTCGAGTCCGACCAGGGCTGGACCGTGGGGGCGCCCGATGACGACGCCTCGACAGGTATATGGGAGCGCGGAGATCCTGACGGCACTTACTGGGGGACTCACCCGGTTCAGCCGGAGGACGACAACACCCCATCGCCGGGTACAAACTGTTATGTGACGGCAACCCCCGGCGGGACATCGATTGGCACCTATGACGTCGATGGAGGCAAGACCACACTTACCAGTCCTATGGTTGACTTGTCTGATAAGGACTCCGCGCTTCTCACATATTACAGGTGGTACGCCTGCGAGACGGGCTCCAATCCCAATGATGATGACTTCCTGACATATGTCTCCAATAATGGGGGAACCACCTGGATCCATCTTGACAGCCTTGCCTACAGTGACCGTGAGTGGAGCAGGATGGAATTTTTCCTCGAGGACTATGTGGCGCTCACCGACCAGGTGAAGGTCCGCTTCGTCGCCCAGGATAACGGGGTCGGCGGATCGATCGTTGAAGCGGCCATCGATGATTTCAGCATCATCGCATGCTCGGCCACCGTGCCGGATGCGGAGCCGCCTCTCGTCACGGTTTTGAACCCCAACGGGGGCGAGCAGTGCCAGTGCGGCGGCAGCTATGATGTCCAGTGGACGGCCACCGACAATGTGGGTGTTGTCTCGGTCTCGATATTGCTCTCCACGGATGGCGGCTCGACTTTCCCGGACACCGTCGCCAGCGGAGAGCCCAATGACGGTCACTTCAGCTGGGACGTGCCCGACATCGACTCGGATAAGGCGCGGATAAAGGTCGTCGCATCAGATCCGAGTTTCAATAAGGGAGATGACATGAGTGATGAGGATTTCACCCTCTGGAGCAGCGCCTCGGTCGTGGGACCTACCGAGGCGGCGGATGTCCCGCGGGATGTGGTCCTCGATGTGATAAACAGCGGCATGGCGCGTATCGTATTCGGCCTTCCCTCTTCCTCACAGGTCAGCCTCGATGTCTATGATGTTAGCGGCAGGTTGGTTAAAGACCTGGTGAGCGGCCGGCGCGCCGAAGGCTACCACACAATAGACTGGAATGGATATGGGGTCTCAGGGTCCCCGGTCAGCCCCGGTGTCTATTTTGTAAGACTCGACACTGACAGAGGCACGAAGACTGCCAAAGTCGTACTCGCCAGGTAGCCCACGACCCGGCTTTACGCAAAGTGGGTCGTTGCGATGGGCCCTCATTATGAGGGCCCGTCGCCGTATTCAGGGCTTCAGTAAGCGCAGCGCATATGGTATAATGCACATGCAAGCTATGTATCCAGCGACAGGCACATCCAGTGAAAGGAGCGTGTTCATGAGTATGGGGCGGCATTCGGCACTTACGAGCTTTGCTGCAATTGTGTTATTGGCCATTCTCGTTCTGGCTGCCGGCCAGGCCGGGGCCCAGGCCCTGCTGAAGCGTTATGACTCATCCGACCTTCCCTTTGTGGAAGCCGAATTCGGCAATAAGCGGGTTTACTATCACCAGCGAATGCTTGGCGAGGCCCTGGTGGAGAATGATTACATAATCTACCAGTTCGATAAGAGCACTGATGAATTGCTTGCAAGGAAGTCCAATTGGCGCGATGGCCTGCCCGGGATCCTGCCGCCGGACCTCCTCCAAAGCGAAGCTGCCGAAGCAGTGGTTGATGGGACGGTGCTTTCGAGCCGGCTCTATATCATCTCGCCTGAATCAGATGTCTTTCCCCTCGATCCCGCGCCCGGGAACCCTTGCTGGGTCGTACGAAGCGATGATGAGGGAAGGCTGGTCATTACCATCATCGATGCGGTAACAGGCGCCAGGTTGGGATACGGTATTCCGCCTCCAGTTACAGGGTTCTCGCTTACCGGTCCCTGGGAATTCGGCGATTCCTGCAGCGGGGCCTGGACCAGCTGGATGAACAATGCCGCCAGCTGGTTTAACACGATGGGATACCCCGCGCAGGCTGAGAGATGGCCGAGGGACGGTAAGGTCAGCGCCACCATCAAGACCGGGACGACTGCGATGTTCTATGAGCTGGCTCATGGAGGAAGTGAATACTTTCAGTCCGGATGCCTGGGAGGCATCCCCTCGACAATCCACGCAAATGAGATCTCTTCCTGGATCGCCGACTATACCAAGATGCCCTTCACCTTCATAGGCAGCTGTGGCGGAATGTGTGAGACCGGAAGCGGGACTTTCGCCTATGAATTCCGCAAGGGCGAAGCTGAAAGCACCACGGTGGTGGGCTATTGCGGTATGGCGGAGACCTGGTGCGATGCATGCTGGGGACACTCTATCGGCTGGCAGACCGCGCTGTTTAACTATATGAACCAGGGAAATACGGTGAAGGACGCCTTCGATATGGCGCAGGCGGATTACCCGGCCTGTGGTCTCAACGGCTGCATGCGCTTTGCCGGGGATACGGCGTGGGCGGTGGTTCCCGTCATTAAGCGTGATCCCTGGCCTCCCCACGTGAGCGCCATCATTCCCGGCGGCGGCGAGGTGCTTTATCACGGGACCGACTACGAAATCACCTGGATCGCTGTCGACAATGTCAGCGTGGATTCGGTGGACATCGTGCTTTCAACCGATGGCGGCTTCACGTTTCCCGATACTATCGCGACCGGTGAGCCCAATGACTCCTCCTTCATGTGGACGGTGCCGGACATCGACTCGAAGACAGCCCGGATCAGGATTATCGCCACCGATGCGGGCCTCAACCAGGCGGCGAATAAGAGTGCCGCCAACTTCACGCTCTGGGGAACAACCTCAGGCCTGGACAGCGGCGGGCTCGCCGGCACTCCGGAAGGGATTGTGCTCCGGACGGCATCGGGTAACCCCGTCAAGCCCGGCTCCGAGATCCTCTTTGGACTGCCGGAGACCATGCGGGTCAGCCTGAACCTATATGATGTTGCCGGCCGGCGGGTGCAGAGTCTCATGGACAGCGAACGGCCCGCGGGATACCACGTGGTGCAGCTCGCCCGGCGCAGCGCCACGGGAGAGAAACTTGTCCCCGGAGTATATTTCGTAAGAATCGAGACTCCGGTGGGCGGAGCCACGGCCAAAGTGGTTATAGCAAAGTAAGCTTCTCACGTGACCCATCTGCGAACAGGATGGTTCGGCAGCAGGTGTTGCGGGCAGCAAGTGCTACCGGCAAAAGATCGGGGCCAGGTCCTAATTGCCCTCGCGAGGAGGGCCAATTGATTGGAAAGGAGACCCCGGTCTTCTACTGTCCGTCTATGCTGCCGAGAAGCCGATGGGCTTGATCTCGTCATCCTCATCGAAACCCTGGCGTTCAGGGAAGGTCATGATTCCGATGACATATTCCCACCGGATGAGGACGTGCGCCAGATGCCTCTCGTCCTCCTCCTCGGGCTGGGCCATCCTCGGAGACCAGCTCGGATTCTCCACCCATAGCCCAACCCGGTCGTCGATTTCGACGACCTTCGCATAGATGTTCGTAGAGCTGATGCCGAAGGTAATGAGCTCCTCGAACTCACGAAGCTTGATGAGGACGACATCGCCCTTCAGATCATCGAGTAACATGCGGATGACTTCACCTCTCTAGAATTTGTATCACAGATTCGAGGCTAAGTCGAGAAAAAAAGGGGAGGAAATAGGGGACAGACACCAATTTCCGGAAATCGGTGTCTGTCCCCTATTTCCTCTTGTCCTTCCTGCTATTCTATCATGACCAGCAGCATCTTGAATTTCTCTGCCGCCTTGAGGGCATGAGGATCGTTCGCCGGCATAATTACAGTGTCACCCGTTTTCAATGTCATGGCCTTGCCGGATATCGTGATCTCGGTCTCCCCCTCGATTACATATACGAGCGCGTCGAAGGGTGCCTTGTGCTCACTCAAGCCCTGGCCCTTGTCGAAGGCGAAGAGGGTGACGGTGCCGGCGTCCTTCTTGACCAGCATGCGGCTCACGATCGATCCGTCCTGGTAGTCGATCAAGGCGGCAAGCTTAAACGGGCTTGCATCTATGTCCTGCCCCTCGGGCGTTCCAGTGTTTTCGTTCATGGTGTACTCTCCTTAGACAATGTCTCCCTTTATCGAGAGGGTGTAATCCTTGATGACTATGTTCTTGCCCGAGCGCTTCAAGGCTTCCTCGACCAGGTGACTCAGGCCGAAGCAGCAGGGCACTTCCATATGCACCAGGGTTATTGACTTTACATTGTTGTTCGTGAAGATCTCCGTGAGTTTCTCGACATACTCCTCCAGCACCTTGTCCAGTTTGGGGCAGAGGATGATAAGGGACTTGCCCTTCAAGAACCTGTTGTGGAAGTTGGAATACGCGAATGGCGCGCAGTCGGCCGCGATTACCAGGTCAGAGTCCTGGAAGTAGGGCGCATTCGCGTTCAGCAGCTGAAGCTGCACAGGCCATTGCCTGAGCTCCGACCTGGCGGATATGGCCTGCGAATCCTGGATCCCGGATTTCTCTTCCCGGAAGTCCATGACCTTCATGCCCGGGCAGCCGGCCGGCCCATGTGCGTTCTCCCCTGCAGCCATGTCCGGTACGGTGATTCCCTTCTCGCGCAAGTAAGCGAGGGCCTGGGTCAGGTACTCGATCTGATTGTGGTCCTTAAGATGCATCAAGTGAGCCTTAATGGTAGCCGGCCCCGCCTTCACGCTGTTCTTCATCACCCTGGCCTCATCGTACGGTTCAGCTTCGCGGTTCTCTATCGTGATGGCGTCCTCGGGGCAATGGCCGATGCATGCACCAAGCCCGTCACAGAAGAGGTCACTCACCAGGCGGGCCTTCCCGTCGATGATCTGGATCGCACCCTCCGGGCAGTTGGGGACACACTCCCCGCATCCCGTACACTTCTCTTCGTCAATGGTTATCATGTCGCGTTTCATGTTCTTACCTCCTGGTCCTGCAACAGGTCTGCGATTGTAGTCTTGCCGAATTCATCCGCAACCTGGCCTTCGATCTTCTCAATGCGTTTT
>JAUXGG010000032.1 GCA_030622265.1 Candidatus Eiseniibacteriota bacterium | reverse complement strand
GCCTTGAGCCTCCTGGCCTTGGCCCTCATCTCGAGCACATTAAGATCCGGGCTGTCATCGATATAGAAGGGAGCGTCGTGAAGCGTGCCGGCGGCCCTGGTGAGCTTGCCCCACTCGGACTTGCCCACATAACCCGTTCTCACGCTCTGGCTTCGCACCCTTGCCTCGGAGCACAGCATACGGAGCATCAGCTGCTCCTTGGTCATCTCCAGAGAGAACATCGCGACGGGTATCTTATGCCTGACCGACGCGTTCTGGGCGATGTTGACCGCGAAACTGGTCTTTCCCATGGACGGCCTTCCGGCGATCACGATGAACTCACCATTCTGGAAGCCCGAGGTCAGGGTGTCCAGGTCCTTAAAGCCCGTCTCCAGGCCCGTGACATAGCGCTTCTGCTGATAGAGCTGCTCGACCAGCTCGAAGGAGTCCTTTACGATGTCCTCCATTGCCACGAAGCCCTGGCGGAGCTTGGAGCCGGAGATGGCAAAGATCTTACGCTCGGCGCGATCCAGGAGCTCGGCCACGTCGGCCTGCCCATCGTAGGCCTCGTTCACGATCTGGGTTGAGGCTTCAATCAGCTTTCTCAGGGTGGATTTTTCTAAGACGATCTTGGCGTGGTATTCAATATTGGCCGAGGTGGCAATACTGCTCAGGATATTCTCAAGATAGACTGCACCACCCACGCTCTCGAGATCTCCCTGCTTTCTCATCTCCTCGGTCAGCGTAATCAGGTCGACCGCCTCGTTGCGGTCATAGAGGGAGATCATGCAATTGAAGATCCGGGCGTTCTGGCTCATGTAGAAGCATGTATCATCTATGATTTCCAGGCCCTTGGCAATAGAGTCCCGGTCGAGCATCATCGCCCCCAGCACAGCCAGCTCAGCCTCCAAAGCCTGTGGGGGAATTGTCTCAGCGCTTGTTCTTACTTGCGCCATCTCTCATCACTCCTCTATTAGATAATCCAAGTACTTTCATTACTTTCTTGATATCTTCCCAGACATCCTTCTTGATCCCCGGGTTCCTGAGGCACGCGGCCGGATGAAATGTCGGTATCACCTGGATACCCCGGTATTCATACGACCCACCCCTCATCCTGGTTATGCCGTTCCTGACCCCGGTAAGCGTCTGGGTGGCCACGTTCCCCAGTGAGCATATCACTTTTGGACTTATCAGGTCGACCTGCTCTTCCAGGAAAGGAATGCACTCCAGGACCTCATCGGGCTCCGGGTTCCGGTTTCCGGGGGGCCGGCACTTGACGATATTGGCGATATACACATCTTCCCGCTCAAGTCCCATCGCCTTGATGATCTTTGTAAGCAGCGCTCCCGCGCGCCCAACGAAGGGCCGGCCGCTTAGGTCCTCATCTCTGCCGGGGCCCTCCCCTATGAATATAAGCTCGCTGTCGGGGCTACCCTCACCAAAAACCACATTGGTCCGCGTCTTGTGGAGTTCACACCGGGTGCAGGCCGCTACCTTCTGCCTTAGAGAATCGAGGGATGGGCTCCCCGGGGTGCCCGGTGATCCCCTCAGCGTTTCCGGTGCAGCATCCTCAGCGGCCGCTGGAACAGCATCCTCAGCAGCCGCCGGCGCGGCATCTTCCGGTCCCGCGCTCAACCCCATAGCCCGCACGGCATCTTCCGGCCTCGCGCTCAACCCCATAGCCGGCACGGCATCTTCCGGCCCCATAGCCGGCCACACCTTCAGGCCACCCTCAGACTTCCAGAAAATCTCCCGGGTGCCTGAGAGCTCCAGGAGTCTCAGCCAGTTTGAGAGCTGAGAGCATATCTCCTCGCGGCTCAGCTCCGAGGTGCTGTCATGCGTCATGTTTCAGCCCTTCCTCACCCGAGGCGCACTCACCTAAGGCATAGCGGCAAGATGGGAAGCGACTGCATCGAAGACTTTCTCGGAAAGATCGAGCTTGGACATCAATGGCATCTCTTCCACTCGACCATCCCGGTATATCAGGTAACCGGCGTTCTTATCACTCCCGAACCCGGTTCCCTCTCGCAGCGGGTTGTTTGCTATGACAAGATCAAGATCCTTCTCGTCGAGCTTGCGCTTGCCCCCTTCGACCGCGTTTTCGGTCTCAAGCGCAAATCCGACCATCATGCGTTTATTCTTCTTCCGTGAAAAACTTCCGAGTATGTCATCTGTGGATGCTAGCTTAAGCACAAGCCCGTCCCGGCGCTTGAGCTTTCCCTTCGCAACCCTTTCAGGCCTGAAATCACATACCGCTGCTGCCATCACGATACAGTCCGTGTCTTCCCATTCATCCTGGATTGCCTGCTTCATCTCTGCTCCGGTCTCGACTCTGACCACCTTGACGCCCGGAGGTGGTGGAACGGCCATAACACCGGCTACCAGGACCGTCTCGGCGCCCCGCCGGACGGCCACCCTTGCCAGGGCGGCGGCCATCTTGCCGCTCGAGCGGTTAGATATGAAGCGTACCTCATCGAGGGGCTCGAGCGTGGCCCCACCGGTTACGACCACCTTCCTGCCGGCCAGATCCTTCGAGGCGGCTGCCGCCTTCGGAGCGGCTACAGCATCGGAGGCACCTGCCACATCCGCGGTGGATGCCGCATCGCCGATCGCCGCCAGAATCGTATCCAGCGACGCCAGGCGGCCGATTCCCTCCACCCCGCAGGCCAGCCAGCCGGTCTCCGGCTCGATGAAGGAGATGCCTCTCTCCTTGAGCGTGGCGATGTTCTCCTGAACAGCCACATTGCCGTACATGGCCTCGTTCATCGCGGGTGCAACGAGGACCGGACTCCTGGTGGAGAGCACCACGGTGGATAAGAGATCATCACAGATACCGCAGGCGATCTTGCCTATGATATTGGCGGTGGCCGGAATGATGGCCACCACGTCGTGACCGGTTGCCAGGTCGATATGAATGGGCTTCCCCGGCCATCTCTCAAAAAGACCAACCCTTACTTCATTACCGGAGAGTCCCCTGAAGGTGGCCGGTCCCACGAGCTCGGTCGCGTGCTCGGTCATCACCACCGTGACCTCCGCGCCTGACTTCTTTAGCGCGCTCACGACCTCCGCGGCCTTGTATGCCGCGATCGATCCGGTCACCCCGATCAGGATTCTCACCTTGCTGTCCTCACTTCAAGGACCCTCACTTCGACTTCTTGCCCCGCTTCTTCTTTCTCTTGCCCGGGGCGTCCCCCTCGATCTCGTAGTCCACCTTGCCGTCGACGAAGTTCTTGACGGCCCGGGGAATGGGCTTCTCACCCTCGCCGATATACACGCCCGGAACGGCATTAAGCCGCCTGGCTTCCTTGGCGATGGCAACCACCGCCTCGAACGCGCTTTCGGACCTCTCCATGATGTCTTCCTTGCTCACGGCCGGCTTATCCTCGCCCTCGCCGGCCCTGTCCTTCTTCAATATCACACCCCCTTGCCATCAAGGCCGATATAGTCCCTCCAGGTGATACCCTTCAAGACGCGGTCGCGCCTGAGGCGCTCGGCGCGCACTATGTGTTCCATCCTGGCCACCGCATCCTCGACCGTGTCATTGGCGACCACATAGCCATACTTGACTATGTATTCCATCTCTTCGATCGCGTTCTGGAGGCGCTGCTCTATAGCTTCCTCCGAATCGCTCTTGCGGCCCCGGAGCCTCTTCTCAATCTCCTGCCACGATGGCGGGACTATGAATATCGATACCGCGTCCGGATAGGCTTCCATTATCTGGACCCCTCCCTGGACATCGATATCAAGCAGTATGCTGGTTCCCTTCGCCATCTGTCCGTCCAGCCACACCCTGGGAGTACCGTAAGACTCACCATGCACATGGGCCCACTCGGCGAGTTCGCCCTCCGCCTTCATGCGCTCAAACTCATCAGTACTTATGAAGAAATAGTCCCTGCCGTGCTCCTCCGTATGCCTGGCCTCTCTCGTGGTGGCCGAGATCGAGAACGCCAGCCGCGACATTTTCTCCATAAGCCCGTGACACAGGGTCGTCTTACCTACTCCGGAAGCTCCGGACACTACTATGGGAAATGAGATCATCTCAGCATCCGCCATTCATCTCTCCATCCGATTTCTCAAGGCGTTGTGTTATGGTCTCGCAACCAATGGCGGAAAGCACCACGTGGTCGCTGTCGGTTACAATGATGGACCTCGTCCTCCTGCCCTGGGTGGCATCGACGAGCTTGCCCTTCTTCTTGGCCTGATCCTTGAGGCGCCTGATGGGTGATGATCCAGGTGTGATGATGGCAACGATCTTGTCGCTCGCTACGACATTACCGAAACCTATGCTAATAAGATGCGCTTTCAAGTCGCCACCCCCGTTACTCGACGTTCTGGACCTGTTCCCGTATTTTCTCGAGTTCTTCCTTGATCAACACGACTTTTCCAGATATCTCCGCATCGCTCGCTTTCACGGCCATGGTGTTGGCCTCTCTTGCCATTTCCTGCAGCAAGAAGTTAAGTTTCCTGCCGATCGCACCTCCCTCATCGACGTAGCGGTTGAAGTTTTCGGAATGGATCCGGTACCGCACGCATTCCTCCGTGCAGTCGGACCGTTCCGCGTAGATCACGACCTCTCTTGAGAGCAACGTCTCGTCGTGGTCACCACCAGGGGTAAGCTCGGCTAACCTTGACCGGAGTCTCTCTTTCAGTTCCTCGACCCGCTTGGGGGCCTGGTTCTCTATCTCCTGAAGGTGGGATACGGTACGGTCAATCCTCTGCTTGAGATCCTCGGCAATGGCTGCGCCTTCCCTGGCTCTCATCTCCAGGAGGTCTTCCAAGGCAATCATCAGGGCTTCCTTGACCAGAGCGAAAGCCTCGGCGGGTTTCCAGTCCTCCGCCTCCCGCTTTAAGAGATCCGGCATCTGGGCGAAAGTCCTTAAGTCGACATCCCCCTTAAGGTCATACCGGCCTTTCAAGTCTTTGAGGAGCTCGAAATACCGGTCGGCTACCTTCTCATCAAGAGTGACGGTCTCGCTGACACCGTTGACCTGGTCCCAGGTGACATTCAGGAGGACTCTTCCCCTCGAGAGCCGGCCCTGGATGACCCTCTTGACCTCTCCCTCAAGGGCGGCAAGGAACCTCGGAAGCCTTGGTGAGATTTCCAGATAACGATTGTTGACGGACCTCAGTTCGGCGCCAACTCTCACTCCCTTATCTTCTACTTCTCCACGCCCATAGCCCGTCATACTCCTCAGCAAGATTCCACCCTCACATAGTAAACGTAGACTAATTTCGTATTAAGGAAGGGTACACTCTCATCATCACGCGTCCCACTCCACCGCCAAAGAGGATAACCTCTAGACACCCCAAGTGTCAATCAAATACCCTGTGGGCCAGTGTTTGCGGGGGATTGCCGGGGTGGGGCGGAGTGCGCGGCGGTGGAGCACCGAGCTCCCCGGGTCGCGTGCAACCATCCGCTTCCCGAAGTATCCGCATCTTGTAGTCTGCCGTGAATCTACGTCTCTCTGCCTTTGCCAATACCTCCACCTCCGGGCATGCTGATGATACCATTGACTCCGTATGCATCACAAAATACCTTCGGGCCCTACACTCTAAACTAAGCATACCGAGGTGTCTCACCTATATTGGCAGAGAGGGCAAGTGTCAATCGAATACCCCGTCGCCTGGTACTCATAAGGCGCTGACAGTGACCCCGACACTCAAGGGTTTCCTTCATCGCCCTTGACTCACCTACGGCCATCCGTTGGTGCAAACCCACGGCGGGGGATATGCCGCTTGATCCAATAGATTTCTTGGGGTACAATCAGTTTCTGAGTTCGTACACTGTTTCCGGTTTCAGAGGTTTCGAGCTTTGAAAACAACAGTCAGAGTGATCGCCGGGGCGGCCCAACACATAGAAGGGGTCCCCCCACACTCGGTCGACCTGGTAGTGACCTCACCACCCTACCCCATGATTGAGATGTGGGATGGTGTGTTCGGTGAACAGGATAGCCGTATCTTGGAGCGATTGGCCGCAGGCAGGGGTTTAGAGGCATTCGAGATCATGCATTCCTTGCTCGACTCGGTATGGCGGGAATGCGACAGGGTACTGAAGCCAGGCGGAATGATCTGCATCAATATTGGCGATGCTACCAGGACTGTTGATTCCAACTTCCAGCTATACTCGAATCACTCTCAAGTCTTGAGAACCTTTTTCCGCCATGGGTATACTGCACTTCCGGATATCTTATGGCGCAAGCAGACGAATGCGCCAAACAAGTTTCTCGGCTCCGGGATGCTCCCTGTTGGAGCATACGTGACATATGAGCATGAGTACATCCTCATCCTTAGAAAGGGGCCGCGCAGGCGCTTCACTGATTCTCAAGAGAAGGCCCTCAGACGCCGGAGTGCTTTCTTTTGGGAAGAGAGGAATGTGTGGTTTTCGGACATCTGGCATGACATCAAGGGTACACGTCAGGCGCTCGTAGATTCGGTTACTCGGAGGCGAAGTGCTGCGTTTCCACTCGAGATCGCCTACAGGCTCATATCCATGTTCTCGATTCAGGGCGACGTTATACTGGACCCGTTTGTAGGTACGGGCACAACACTTCGCGCTGCATTGGCCTGCGGACGAAGCGCCATCGGTGTGGATATCGACCCCTCACTCACGCCCGTGGCGATGGAAACTCTCATTTCAATGCGTCGCTCTGCTAACACCTACTCAAGGGATCGCCTGTCCCGACACATTGAGTTTGCCAAGAGGCGCGCAGTCGATTCTGGCCCCATGAAGTATTGTAATGTCAACTATGGCTTTCCCGTTATGACCAGGCAGGAGACCGACATCCTTTTACCTGATGTGATTAGTATAGCCAGAAGCAACGCGGAAGTGGTCAGCGTGGAATACGCTGATAGTCCCCAACTCGACTTTGACAGCGCGTCGATGCACGAGATGCCGGCATATCGGGGTTCCATCCAAACCATGGGACAAAGGTCAGAGCTAAGTTCCAGCGGGACCGGCACTGACTCACAGGACGACCTGCAGCTCTACAGGTCGTAGGTAACCGTAAGGCCCGTCTTTTTCTTCTCATAGACAATTACCGTAACGTCTATGCTTTCGCCAAGCATACTCTTTGAACTGTACGTCGAGGGCTTGATCGATACAGCGGTGTCACCTATGAAACCGTCGATGCCTCGGGACTCTTCTGCAGATGAAGAGACTCGATAACTTTCGCCAACCTCCTTTGCGATTCTTGAGAGAATGGCCTCTTGAAAGCATAGCCCCAAGAAAGTCTTTGCCAAGACCAAGTCCTCCACCCAGCTCTTCACCATACTCTCATCAATCTGGGCTATCGCATCTCTAAGCTTTGGCACCATGCCACAGACTCGCTCGACAGCATCCTCAATGGCGCCAGGCTTCTTCTCTGCGTACCAAGACACCCATTCATCGAATGATCGCCCACCAAACTCCCGAAACAGATCCGTCATCTGCCCCACGACCCTTGGCCTGGTACCCTGAGCGTTTTGATTGGCCAGGTTGATTATTTGAGTAACATACTTCGGGAAGCTCGGAGCTCCACCGCTTAGCTCATCAGCAAGTTCTCGATTATTCAACTTAATGGTCGGCATGGTTCTTAACCTCCGTCGCTTTGCGCTCCTCTCACGCCGCACAACGGATAGCCGTGGTCCAAGTTGCGCTCGACAGCTGACTTGATCTCATTAGCTCAGTTCCTGGACTTTGCCAACCGCTTCACGATCCCGCTGGGCCTTCGGCCACATTAGGTAGACTCATGATGTCACCTTGGGTATGGACCATCATCTTGAAGAGTGTGAAGAACCCTCTTGGTGAGAATCCGGCCGGCACATCTATGACAGGCGAGCCGAGGGATAATCCCATTTTGTTGAATTTGCCGGGGAGTCTGGTAGGATGGCGGCATGGCGATCGGATTGGATTCCTTAGGGACCACATTCCTGGTAAGGGAGCTGGGCGACCTGCTCCGGGGACAGATCATCAAGAGCGTGTCTCTCACGGATGACCGTGTCCTGACGATTCGCTTCAAGGGAAGGAGAGCTGGCGTGCTCACCCTCCTGGCAGAGCCCAGTATCCCGATGCTGTCTCTTATGGAAACAGGGTCCGAACCTCCGCGTTCACGGCAGGCCATACTCGACATCCCTCCCATGCCACGCTTTGAAGACCCCCTTAAGGGAATGGAAGTTACGGACATAAGCCAGATCGAGCTCGATCGCGTGGTGCTTGTAACCGCCGAGGGTGGCGGGAAGGTCTACCGGCTCTACTTCGAGCTGATCCCGCCGTTTCCGAATCTTTACCTTACTGATGAGAAGGATATGGTTCTGGCGGTTCTCTTCCGCGCGGGTACCAGGACAAGGCATCGTGTCCTTGAGAAGCGAAAGCTCTACACGCCTCCGGCGGTCCAGGATAAGGTGCACCCGGTGGATGTCACCGAGGAAGATATTGAAGCCCTCGACTATGCGAAGGACCCCGATATCTTGAGCAGGCGGATCCTGGGGATCGGCCCTCTGCTGTCCCGAGAGATTGTGGCGCGCGGGCTCAAGTCCGGGTCACTCCACAAGGCATTAAAGGGAATGATTGAGGATTACCGGAAAGCGCGCTCGAGTGCTTACCTGTCCGGGATGGCTTCCACGATCAGCAAGAACCCGCCCTACCTGGCGGTAACCTGGTACAAGCCTTCAATCGATGGGGTCAAGAGCATTGAGAGGGTTGAAAGCCTGAACGCCGCTGTCGGGACGGTGATTGATAAGTTCCTGAGCACATCGAAGCTCGAGCGCATGAGAGCATCCGTGCACAGACACCTCTCCAGGGAGATCCGGAGAGCGAAAAAGGCCGTGGCGCAGACCGGGGTCGCCGAGGAGCACGAGAAGGATTCAGCCACCTACCGGAAGTACGGGGAAATCATCCTCGCAAACTTGGGCAGGATGAAGAAGGGATCGTTCACCGCGAGGCTTCCCGATATTCACTCAACCAGCGGAGAGAAGATCCGGATACCGCTGGAGCCCAAGCTCAGTCCCCAGGCCAATGCCGACGTCTATTTCGCGAAGGCCCGTAAGTCCACGCGCCGTGCCGCACGCGCCAGGCAGAAGACGGAGGAGATGCAATCGCGCCTCGCCGAGATGATAACGCTCGAAGAGAAGACGACCGCCCCGGGCATTACCGAGGCCCGGCTTGCCGAGATCGCCGAAACCGTAGCCCGGCCGAGACACGCCGAAACGGAAGAGAAGGAACCTCTCGACGAGAAAGCTGTCCGGCTCGGCATACGGCCCCGGAGGTTCACGGTCACCGGTGGCTGGACGGTCATGGTCGGGAAATCAGCCAAGGAGAACGACATTCTCTCGCATAAGTACGCCTCGCCGAGTGATCTCTGGTTTCACGCAAGACAGGCCCAGGGCTCGCACGTGGTCTTAAAGAGGGGCAAGAAAAAGGCCGAGGTCCCAAAGCAGGCCATCCTGGAGGCCGCGGCCATCGCGGCGCATTACAGCAAGGCCCGGACCTCCAAGCACGTTGCCGTATCCTCTACTGAAAAGCGGTATGTCAAGAAGGTGCGAAAAGGCCCGCCCGGAATGGCCGCGATGCTCCGGGAAAAGGTGGTCTTCGTGGACCCCGCCATCCCTTAGAAAACCTACAACCAAGCCGCCTCAAGCGCATTCAATATAATGCCGCACGAGGCCAGGACCTGCTCGACCAATATCCCGGTCATTACCGATTGCCCGGAGGTCTGGTCGGTCATCGCGGGTTACGGCTGGTTCGGTCCGCCGCCGGTTCCCGGAATAATCGTGCCGACTGTGAGTCCGGTGTCCGCGGCATACGGGGCGCTGTTCCCTATTTTCTTGTGCGGAGTTCGATGGTTGAGGGGTCCTCAATATCGCGCAGGCTGGTGATGAAACCCTGGATCACACCGGCAAGCGAGGTCCGGACAAACTCATTGAGCCGGACGGGTTGTCCATCCACCACCAGGGAGATCCGGCTCCCCGGGACTTTAAGGATATCGTTCTCTATGAGGTGCGCTCCGAGCTTTTCTATCTCATCGGGGCCGAAGCCCGGGATATCATCCGGCCTGTCCCCTGTGGAGACCACGGCAACGATGTTCTTGGCGTCCTTCAGGATCGCGGTGTCACCTGAGATCACGGCTACCTTGGGAATCCCCTCCTTCTTGAAGCCCTCGACTATGATGTAGTCACAGGAGAAGAGATAAGCGGCCACCGTTGCTCCCAAATCGCCAGTTTGCGGGCTACCTGTTTTCAGTTCATTCCCGCCCGATTTCAAGATCTCAACGACATTCTCTCCCACGACCACCACCGTATGGGCGCCCGCGTC
>JAUXGG010000025.1 GCA_030622265.1 Candidatus Eiseniibacteriota bacterium | reverse complement strand
TCCGAGATCTTTGATGCCGACCCCTTCTCCCGCGTCCTCAGTTTCAGGACCAACTATGGGAAGAGCGCCGCGTTGTCGGTCGGATTCGATGAGGCCCGGGGAGATATAATAGTCACCATAGATGCCGACCTGCAGGATGACCCGGAAGAGATTCCGACGCTCGTCGAGAAGATGGATGAAGGCTATGATCTGGTGTCCGGCTGGAAACAGAGCCGCAGGGACCCCATAACCAAGACCATTCCTTCAAGGGTGTTCAACACGGTCACCAAGTGGGTAACGGGACTCAAGATTCATGACATGAACTGCGGCCTCAAAGCTTACAGGAGCTACGTTACCGGCCACCTTAAGGTCTACGGCCAGCTCCACAGGTTCCTGCCCGTATTCGCCCACAAGGCGGGGTTCAGGGTAGGGGAGGCCGCGGTCAAGCATCACCCGAGGGTCCACGGAAAGACCAAGTACGGGGCGGGACGTTTCCTCCACGGCTTCCTTGACCTTCTGACCGTGGTGTTGCTGACGGGTTATACCACAAGCCCGCTTCACTTCTTCGGGACAATAGGCATCGTCTTCTCGCTGGCCGGTTTCGGGATCAACTGCTATTTGGTATGGCTGAGATTCACCTTCGGCAATATTCAGGGCAAGCACCCCCTGCTTACGCTCGGTGTCCTGCTCATGATCCTGGGCCTTCAGTTGATATCCACCGGACTGGTGGCGGAGTTTATCGTGAGGATCGGTCACCGGGGCAGGGACGAGTACAGCATAAAGGCCAGGCTTTCCCACGATGATGAGAAGGGTTCCCGGAATGGCGAACAAGATTAAGGGAACCAGGAGCAAGAGGCCGGAGTCCAGAGGGCCCGGGCCAATAGCGAGCAAGGAGAATATCTCCCGCCGCAGGCTCGCCGTGATTCTCGTCGCGATCTGCGGGATCGCCCTGCTCGCCGGGATTCTCTCCTTCGATGATCTTCCTTCCGCCATAGGCGATAATGCCGAGTTTGTGATTCTCACCAGGGCATTGGCCGAAGGACAGGGGTTCCGCTATATCAACCATCCGGAATTGCGTCCCGCCACCAAGTATCCTCCGGGATTTCCGGCCTTCCTCGCCGGCTGGTCGTTCGTCTTCGGAGATTCGGTCACGTCAATGAAGATCAATGTTCTGCTCTGTTTCGTGGCTGCCGCGGGATTCACATTCCTGCTCGCCAGAAGGCTCGTCGGAGATCACCTTGCCGCGATAGCAGCCTTCACGATAGCCATATCCTCATCGGTGCTTGAGTACTCCCACCAGGTTCTCTCAGATGTGCCCTATATGCTCTTCAGTTTGCTCGCCATCTACCTGGTGCTGACCGGGCCTAAGGGCAGCCGGACGGCCCTAGCCGGCCTTGTGCTCTGCATATGGGCGTATTTCGCGCGGACCGTGGGGGCGAGCCTGGTGTTTGCCTCGGTGGTTTTCCTGCTGCTTAAGTCCCGGCGGAAGGAGGCCGTGATCCTGATCTGCGGTTTTCTTGCGGTCTCGGGACTCTGGGCCATTCGCAACTACACCGCTGCCGGCGAGGGGAGCAGGTATCTCAAAGTTCTTTTTTCGGCCAATCCCTATGACCCGGACCAGGGAATGATCACTTTCTCCGGCCTCATCAGCAGGGTCTGGATCAACGGGACTGCCTATCTGGGCAGCATGATGCCCACCAATATTCTCCCCACCCTGGTGAGGCCTGCCAGGGACTTCGGTGAGATCGCCATGACATCCCTGATGTCGGTCTTGATCATCGTGATCGCAGTGTTTGGCGCGATCGCGCTTCGAAAGAAGGCATTGCTTATAAGTCTCTATATCGTGTTTTACATGATGATTTACCTGGGCTGGCCCGAGGTATGGCGCAGCGAGAGATTCATGATCCCCTTGGCGCCCTTGCTCGCGATTTACCTGTATGCAGGCCTCAGGTGGCTGCTTGGATTCTTCGGGGCCAGGGGTCTCGCCGTTACGGTGATATGCGGTCTCCTTGCCCTGACCAACCTCGTCTCGCTTTACCGGTACATTGGCCGGACAAAGGGCTACCCGGCGGGCTGGGTGAGGTATTTCGATGCCGCTAAGTGGATCGATGGGAACTCGGATGAGGACGCGGTGGTTCTTTGCAGGAAGCCGTTCCTATTCTATCTCTACAGTAACAGGAAAACCATCGCGTATCCTTTCACGAGGGACAAGAACGCCATGCGGGAGTATCTTCTGGAGGCGCGGCCGGACTATATCGTGCTTGAGAAGCTGAGCTCGGGCACGTCTGCCACCGATGTCTATCTCATACCGGTGCTTCACGAGATGACGGACCACCTCAGGGAAGCCCACTTCACTGAGGAGCCGGTGACCGCGGTTTACCGTTTCACAGTCCCCCGAGGTGAGACCAATGAGCCGTAAGCTCAATATCCTCATGCCCAGCATATACTTCCCCCCGCGCCAGGGAGGGATAGAGAGCCACGTGTACTTCCTTGCCAGAGAGCTGGTGAGGCGGGGCCACAGTGTCAAGGTCATCACAACCAGGACCGAAGCGTCATCGCCCGCGAGTGAAGAGATGGACGGGGTGCAGGTGCGGAGGCTTCCGTCTTTCGGTAAGCACTTCGTGGGCTGGAGCCTGGGCAGTGTATTCTCCGCGCCCGAGATCACTTACTCCGCGAAGAGTTTCGACCTTATCCACTGCCACACCTTTGCTTCCGCCCTGGGTGGAAGTGTCGCGGCGCTGCTCTATGGCCGCCCGCTGGTGGTGACGGTTCACTCGTCACACTTCCTGAGGCTCGCGAAGAATGCGGCCATGAGGCCGCCGTTGAACCTGGTCTTAAGGAGGGCCGGTGCTCTCTTATCAACCAGCAAGGAGATAGACGGCGTGGTGGCCGACCTGGTCCCGGGATCCTGGACGGTGCCCATAGTGAACGGTATCGACACCGCGACCTTCAAGCCCGTGAGCGGCAGCCTCGAGCGGGAGGCGGGCGAGTTCGTGATCGTATGCCCCCGGCGTCTCGTGGCCAAGAACGGCGTTGAGTTCTTGGTCCGTGCCATGGGCATCCTGAAGGACAGGATGAAGGTCCGGCTCTATATTACCGGTGACGGCCCCCTGGCCGCCGAGCTCGGGGGTACCGCCGCCGGGTTGGGCATCAGCGACCGGGTGGTCTTCATGGGCGGTGTTGAGAATGCCAGGATGCCTTCGGTCTACTCATCCGCCGACCTGGTTGTCGTGCCGTCTCTGGTGGAGGCCACCTCCATCGCGGCCCTGGAGGCCATGTCGTGCGAAAGAGTGGTGGCGGCGTCCCGGGTTGGAGGCCTGCCGGAGATCATCGATGAGCGCCTTGGCTTCCTGTTTGAGCCGGGCCGGCCCGAGGCGATCGCCGAGACAGTGGAGAAGGCTGCCCGGCGCACCGACATGGCCGAGCTTGGACGTGAGGCAAGGCGGCGCGTGGAAGAGAACTGGAGCATCGGGAAAATGACCGATACACACGAAGAGATCTATTGGAAGGTCCTGGGGGAGGCGGCCAATGCTTAAGGTTGCCATCATCGTCGGAACGAGGCCGGAAGCCATCAAGATGGCTCCGATAGCCATCGAGGCCGGGAGACGCCGCGGGATCAAGCCGGTCCTCATCCTGACCGCGCAGCACCGGAAGATGTGCGATGATGTGTTCGAGATCTTCAAGCTGAAGCCCGACCACGACCTCGATATCATGAAACCGCGCCAGTCCCTCTTTGAGGTAACGGCCCGGCTCGTGAGGAAACTCGAGAAAGTGCTGGCGGCCGAGACGCCGGACATAGTGCTGGTCCAGGGGGATACCACGAGCACCTTCGTGGGTTCGCTGTGTTCCTATTATCTGAAAATACCCGTGGGCCACGTTGAGGCGGGCTTAAGGACTTACAGGAAGTACAGTCCCTTCCCCGAGGAGATCAACAGGAAGCTGACTTCCGCCCTCTCTGACCTGCATTTCGCACCGACCGCGACTGCCAGGGACTCTTTGCTCTCCGAAGGTGTGCCGAGGCGGCGGATCTCCGTCGTGGGGCACCCGGTGATCGATGCGCTCCTTCATGTCGCATCCAGGAGGTACAGGTTCGCTTCGGAGCAACTTGCAGGGATCGACTTTAAGCGCAATAAGGTCATCGCGGTCACGGCGCACAGGAGGGAGAGCTGGGGAGAGAGCTTCGAGGGGATGATGCGGGCCCTCAGGGAGATCGTCCGGAGGCATAGCGACGCCCTGGTGGTGTTTCCGGTCCACCCGAACCCCAATGTCAGGGGTACGGTGAAGAAGATCCTGGCGGGTGCCGAGAGGGTCGTCCTTGTCGATCCACTCGATTACAGGGACTTCGTCAAGTTGCTTAAGTCCTGCAGCTTCATAATCACCGATTCGGGCGGCATCCAGGAAGAAGCCCCCTCACTGGGCAAGCCCGTGCTCCTGATGAGAGAGGTAACCGAAAGGCCCGAGGCCGTCAAGGCAGGTGCCGTCAAGATTGTGGGTACCGACACGCGCAGAATCGTTTCAGCCGCGACGGAGCTGCTGAAGTCGGAAAAGGCCTACCGGAAGATGATTGTCAAGAAGAACCCTTACGGCGACGGGCACGCGGCTGAGAAGATAATGGATACTATCGCCGGGCGGCTCGGGGAAGTGGAGAGGCCATAGTCGATGAAGAGCATTCTTAAGAAGACCATCGGCGTCGCGGTGGCCGGCGTGATTCTCTTCTTTATTATAAGAAACCTCGTTTCGGGCCTGGCGGAGCTCGAGACAGTGGAGTTCAATGTCAGGCCCTGGCGCATAGTGGGCTCCTTCCTGATGCTCGCGGTCCTGTTTCCGGTTTACGGCAGACTCTGGCAGTACATTCTGGCGAAGATGGGATACGTCATCGGGTTCAGCCAGAGCATGAGAATATGGTTTCTGTCCCAGGCAGGCAGGTACATCCCCGGCAAGATCTGGTTTGCCCTGGGGAGGATCTACCTATGCGAGCGCGCCGGCGTCCCCAGGGGCACCGCCACGGTGGCGATGGGCCTCGAGCTCGCGCTGGTCCTGGCGAGCGCCATTGTGGCCTTCGCTATTGCCGCCCTCGCAAGCCCGGCGCTGGCGCGGCGGGAATACCTGGTGGGCCTGGTGCTTGTTCCGGTCGTGGTGGCGGCCGTCCACCCGGCCGTGATCAGGGCAGTCTTAAGGAAGTTCAACAGGCTCCCGGCGGACTTCGATCTCTCGTATCCGGACATCCTCAAGATGCTGGGCCTTTACGTGATCTGCTGGGGAATCTACGGAGCGGGATTTCATCTCATCGCGACGGCGTTCTGGGTATCCGGATCTCCGCCCGAGTTCTACTCTTCAGGGGCACGCGTTCTCCCGGAGATGATCGGAGTGAATTCCATAGCCTGGGCAGGCGGCCTGCTTAGCGTGGTCACCCCGGCCGGGCTGGGTGTTCGCGAAGGGATTTCGGGAGTTCTCTTGTCCGGGCTGGTCGAGAGGCCTTATCCTTCTCTCATCCCGCTGGTGGCCCGGCTGTGGGTCACGGTTGCGGAGCTGGGGACAATCGGTATTCTGCTTCTGGCGAGGGGTAGTAAATGAGGGCGTTGAAGTCTGCGAGATGGGACTGGATCGTGATCGGCCTGCTTGGCGTCATTGTGATCACTCTCTTCAGCGGCTTCGTCTTCTCCGACAAGATGCTAAGCGGCACCGATGTGGTGCCTATGGGATATATGATGCGCAAGGTGGTCGCGGACTACTGGAAGGCGCACGGCACGATACCGATGTGGGACCCTTACATACTCGGGGGGCTTCCGGTGGTCGACGCGATGCACGGCGACTTGTTCTATCCTGTCTCCATCTTCTATGTCCTCATGCCCCTGCACAAGGCCCTGGGGTACAAGATCATCCTGCATGTCTGGGTGGCCGGAATCGCGATGTACTTCCTCTTGCGAACCCTGGGCTTGAGGAGACGGGCCTGCCTGGTGGGAGCCGTCGGTTACATGGTCGCACCCCATTTTCTTTCCCTCATCTATGCCGGACACGACGCCAAGATGTTCGTGACCGCGCTCTTTCCACTTTGCGTGATGCTCTTAGAGCGCATGATACGAAAACCCCGGCTGCTGGAGTCCGCGCTTTTCGGGGGCTCGATCGGGCTGCTGTTCCTTACGGCGCATCCCCAGATGGCCTACTTCGCCGGATGGGGTCTCGGGCTGTACTTCATCCTCAATGTCCCGAGGATGATTGGAAAGAGGATGATCGTGAAGGGAGTCTTGCTTCTCCTGCTTGCGGTGGTCTTGGGGGCGGGCATCGGCTGCGTCCAGTTCCTGCCGACCTATCACTACACTACCAACTTCTCACCCAGGACCGGAGGGGTCACGCTGGAATTCGCGTCCAGCTGGTCGCTTCACCCGGAAGAGATAGTCTCGCTTCTGTACCCGTCATTCGCCGGCTACCTGGACAGTTACTGGGGGCGGAATTTTTTCAAGCTCAATGCCGAGTCCCCCGGGCCCTTGATCTTCCTTCTTGCCGTATGCGGTTTCATCTTTTTCGTCAGGCGAGGAGAAATGCGCCCGTGGCTGGTGCTCTTTATCTTCTGCCCGCTCTACGCGCTGGGGGCGCATACCCCGGTCCTTAAAATCATATTCCACACCGTGCCCGGGGCTAAGTTCCTGAGAGCGCCCAGCGTGATCATGTTCATGTTCTCGTGCGCCTCGAGCGTCCTTGCGGCTTATTTCGTGAACGCCTTTCTTGAGAAGAAGCTCTCGGAAGGCCAGAAGCGATGGTTGATGGGGATAATGCTCGGCACTCTGGTGCTTACGATCATCTTCACCGTGGGGAAGGGGGCATTCCTGGGTCTGTGGAAGGGTGTCTTCGGCTGGCCCGACCAGCAGAAGCTCGAGGCGGCCCGGAACGCGTCGGGCTCGTGGCCCGCGGATGCCATCCTGGTCGCGGTCTTCGTGTGGGCCTCGATCGGGCTTGCGCGAACCTCTTACAGGCGCAAGTGGGCCGGCGCCTTGTGGATCGGCATTCTAGTGGTGGGCCTTCTCCTTACGGGTCTCCGCCATTCGACCCGGTTCATTGAGTATATCGAAGTAGGGGATTTCGTGAGAAAAGACCCGATGATCGAATATGTAAGCAAGGACCAGGGGCATTTCCGGGTTCTTCCCTTGACGGGGTGGAGCTTCTACAACAGGAACTACCTTCCGATCTTCGGGATAGAGACGGCCAATGGCTTCTATGACAACCGGGTCAGGTTTTATGACTCCCTGGTCGGGGAAAACCAGGCGAACCTGAACCACCCGAACATAATGAGGATCGCAAACGTCAAGTATGTGCTCACAAGCGAGCGCATATCCCATTCCATGCTGGAGGCGAGGCAGGAGTTCGGCGGGGCCTTTGTGTACGAGAACAAGGGGTACCTGGAGCGGGCCTTCGTCGTGCACAATACTGTGGTTGCCGAAGACGACGGTGCCGCCCTCGATATTATCAAGAGCTCCGATTTCGACCCCTCGACGACGATCGTGCTCCACGGGGGCGAGGCGATGACGGGGAGTGGAAGCCTTCCCGGGGAACGCGCCACCATAGAGTCGGATGATCCGAACGGTGTTGTCATACAGGCCCGGCTGGAATCGGACGGCTACCTCTATTACAGTGGCAACTACCTGCCTTACTGGAAGGCGCATGTGGACGGCGAGGAGGTCCCCATCGAGCGGTGCAATATATCCATGAGGGCGATCAGGCTTCCGCCGGGAGAGCACAGAATTACGATGAAATACGATTCGCCGTGGTTTAGGCTGGGTACCTACCTTTGTCTGGGTTGCTGTGCTGTTCTGGGACTCATTGTCGCCGCCGGCTGGTGGCGCGCCAGGGGGAGGCCGGGAAATGGCTAACACTACCATAGTGGTTCCTACCTACAATGAGAAACAGAACATCGACACCCTCATATCCGCTCTCCTGGAGGCCGGTCCGGACATCCGCGTGCTTGTAGTCGATGATAACTCCCCTGATGGGACGGCCGCACGGGTGGAAGCCGTCGCGGCAAGCAACCCGAGGGTACAGCTGCTGGGCAGACCCGACAAGATGGGCCTGGGGTCGGCCTACATCGACGGCTTCAAGCTGGCGCTTGCGCAGGGGGCCGAACTGGTGATCCAGATGGACGCGGATTTCTCGCACGACCCCAAGTACATAGGCGAGTTGCTGAAGGCCATAGAGGACAGCGACCTGGTGATCGGGTCCCGGTACGTGAAGGGCGTGAACGTCGTGAACTGGCCTATCCAGCGTCTGCTGCTCAGCTACTGCGCCAATGTCTACAGCAGGATCATCACCGGGCTGCCCGTCCACGATGTTACCTCAGGCTTCAAGTGCTTCAGAAGAAAAGTCCTGGAGCAGATCGACCTCGACAGCATAATCTCGGACGGATATTGCTTCCAGATCGAGACGACCTTTCGTTCCTGGAGAAAGGGATTCCGGATAGCCGAGATTCCCATCGTCTTCGTCGACCGTCATTCAGGGACTTCCAAGATGTCCAATCGCATAGTATGGGAGGCCATCTGGAAAGTATGGTGGTTCAGGCTGAGGGCCCTTGCGGGACGGATGTAAGGGGTTCGCCATGATGAACGACAAAGCACAGACACCTTTATTCGCAGAAGAGGATGGGCACTCCGGCGAAGAGGACAGGCGCTCGGTTTCGGTAATCATAGTCTCGTACAACACCAGAGACTTCATACGGCGCTGCCTGGCTTCTCTTTTCGATAATCTCCCCGGAATCGTCGGCGAAGTGATAGTGATCGACAATGCGTCTTCCGACGGCAGCGCCGACATGCTGGAGGCGGAGTTTCCCCGGGTGCGCACCATCAGGAACCCGGTCAACCTGGGCTATGCCAAGGCGGTGAACCGGGGCATAGTGGAGGCAAGCGGCAGTTACTTCCTTGTTCTCAACCCCGATATCGAGACCAGCGCGGACGCCATCACCAGGCTCTGGGAGTTCATGGAGAAGACCCCGGACGCGGGCATTGCGGGTGGAAAGCTGCTCAACCCGGATGGATCGCTCCAGATGTCCTGCCGCACCTTCTACACGATCCGGGTTGTGCTCTTAAGGCGCACGGGTCTGGGCAAACTGTTTCCGAATTCGGGCCAGGTCAGGAAACACCTGATGCTCGACTGGGACCATGGCTCGGACATGGAGGTGGACTGGATCACGGGCGCCTGCATGATGGTCCGCCGTGAGGCCTATGAGGGGATCGGCGGAATGGACGAGAGGTTCTTCCTGTACTTCGAGGACGTCGACTGGTGTTACCGCATGAAGAAGCACGGCTGGAAGGTATGTTATGCTCATTCGAGTGAGATGAAGCACCATTACAGGCGCGAGAGCGCCCGGCTGCTGCCGGACCGCAAGCTGGTCAGCCATCTGCTCAGTACGTTTCGCTTCTATGACAAATGGAGCTCTGCGATGCACTCCCTGAAACGTGAGAGGCGTGCCCTGGGAATCCTGGGCACTGTCCTGTCGGATGTCATACTGATAAACGTCTCATTCATTCTCGCTTATTTCTTCAGGTATCTCGTCAGCGAGATCGACGTTGCCGGCCTGTTCACCAAGCCCGTATACACGGTCGTGATCTACCGGGACTTCCTGATCCTGGTCAACATTGTCTGTCTCTTCTCCTTTGTATACTCCGGGCTCTACCGCAGACTCGGGCGCACGAGCTTTGCCAGGGATCTCATCAGGATCTCACGCGCCGTCCTGCTGAGTTCGCTGGTGATAATGGCGGCAACCTACCTGATGCAGACCATCGCCTATTCGCGTTTCGTGGTACTGGTGTTCTGGCCGATAGCGGTCCTGCTGGTAACCACGGGCCGCGCCGTACAGAGGAGCCTTCACGGCGGATTGAGACGGGGACTCTTCGACTTGAGAAGGGTGGCGATCGTGGGGGAGGACAATCACGCCGCCGCCCTCAGGCGGAAGCTGGAGGCGGCGACAGACGAGGGCTATGACTTTGTCGGATACGTGGCCCCCGAGGGGCGCGCGCTGCCGGAGAGCATGAAGCCTCTTATAGGAACGACGGATGACATCCGCAGCATTGTCGCCGAACACAGGCTTCACGAGGTACTGGTGGGTGACCGGCAACTGTCCAGGCAGGAGATCGGCGCCATTGTGAACGCGGCCAGGAGCTCCGGGGCGGAGGTGAAGGTGGTCTCCGAGGTCACCGACATGCTGATCAGGGGATCCCAGATGGATGAGGTTGCCGGCACTCCGGTAGTGGTCTTTCCCCTGGCCACGCTCGCCGGTGTCCGCCTGCTGACCAAGTACGCGGTGGATTATGCCGTTGCCCTCCTGGGGATGCTGGGACTGCTGCTGCTGGCGCCCGCGATACTCACCTGGCAGGCTCTCTCGCACCGCAACTTCGGGACCTGGGCTAAGACCGTCGGGAACCTCTGGCAGGTGCTCTCGGGCAGGAAGAGCCTTGTGGGTCCCAGGCACCCCGTGAGCGGTGAGAGCATGAAGCCCGGCTTGATGGGACCCTGGCGTGTGATGACCGGCCAATCTGCGAAAGTTCACCAGGACAGGGTAGATATGTATTATCTTCAGAATTGGTCGGTCTCGAGCGATCTGGAGATTGCCCTCTTGAGTCTCAAGGGATTCCCCGACCTGTTGGGAAGTGGACATCGAAGCGCTGATAAGGAGGGTGGATGATGAGGTCTGTGCTGTTGATTGCGGCACTCGTTGTGGCGGCGTGCCCGGCATGTGCCGAAGACCGGTGGGAAACCCATGTCAACTCAAATGATGTGATGTCGGTGTGGGTTGAAGCAGGCCTGCATTACTGGGGATCGACCGCCGGTGCGGTTGTGGTGGACACCTCCACCGGCCTGGAGTCCAAGATACTCAAGTCCGCCGGCGGCCTCCGCACCAATTCGGTGAGGGCCCTCGTGGTGGGCTCCGACGGGGCGATCTGGATGGGAACCTGGGGAGAGGGCGTATCCGTACGCCACCGCGATGGGACCTGGGACTGGCACAGTACGACCACGCTCAGCCTCCTCAGCGATTATGTCAATGACATAGATACTCATGGCCCGCTGACCGTGGTCGCCACCACCGGCGGGATCTCTCTGTTTGTGGACGGTGAGTTCTGGACCTTCTATGATGGGACCGACTGGGCGAATTCCGGGT
>JAUXGG010000058.1 GCA_030622265.1 Candidatus Eiseniibacteriota bacterium | reverse complement strand
GGGGTAGCGATGACTCATCCTCCTTTTTCATAGTCTCAGAGGGGGCCGCCGAGAAAGCCGGAGAGCGCGTCAAGGTCCTGGAGGCCAGCTTCGACGGATTTGAGATAGCAGAGAAAGACCTCATGCTCCGGGGCCCCGGCGACATAGTGGGAACAAGACAGCATGGCATCCCGGATCTCAGGTTCGCCCGTTTGCCTGAGGATACCGGCATGATGCTTTCGGCGCGCGACATGGCTTTCAAGCGCGTGCTGAGTCATGATGTATCAAGTGAGTGGCAGACCTGGGTCGCGGCCGTGCGCAGTCTCGCCACCGGCAAAACTGTTATTATATAGAGTGATAAAGCTGTAACGGCGTAGACATGTGGTCATATGAACCTGCAATCGAATCGAGACTTAGCCATCCGGAAAGGAGCGTCCCTTGAACCGAGACCAGGCCCTTGAGTTGGTAGAATCCAAAGTCAAGAACGATCGCCTCATCAAGCATATGCTTGCCGTCGAGGCCGTGATGCGGGCCCTTGCAGAGAAACTGGGCGAGGACGTTGAGAAGTGGGGTTTCGTGGGGCTGGTTCACGATCTGGATTATGATGAGACAGTCAAGGACCCTGAGCGCCACGGTAAGGTCGGCGCCGGGTACCTTAAGGAGCTGGGGATCGAGGATGATGTGACCCACGCCGTTGAGTCCCATGCCGGGCATGTGGCCCGCGAGAGCCGCATGGACAAGGCGCTCTATGCGACCGACCCCCTGACAGGCCTGATCGTTGCGGCCGCACTCATGCATCCGAGCAAGAGCCTCGGCGAGGTCACGGTCGAGTTCGTGATGAAGAGGTTCAAGGAGAAGCGCTTCGCTGCAGGGGCCGACCGGGATCAGATAAGATCATGCGAGGAATTCGGGGTAGATCTCAAAGACTTCGTGGGCACGGGGCTGAAGGCGATGCAGGACATCTCGGCCAAGCTCGGGCTTTAGTGCCGGCACCCTCTGGTGCCCGATTACTCCGGTGCCCGATTACTCCGGTGCCTGATTGCTCTGGTGCCTGATTGCTCTCTATACTGCTTGGAGGAGAAAACCACTTAGGAGGCAAAGATGGAAGACCATCCGCTTCTTATTGCGGCGAGCCGATTTCACGGTCATGTCGGGCCCTTCCTCGCCATCGGCCTCAGGATGGGTGGGATGGCCAATGAGGTGCTGGGCCGGGATCCCATGAAGATGGAGGCATCGGTCAGGGTGGAAGCCCGGCCACCGCGATCATGCGTCCTTGACGGCATCCAGTATTCCACGGGTTGCACCATGGGCAAGGGCAATATCGCCATCGAGCCCTCCCCGGGTGAGGTTGCGGCCACCTTCCGCATGGGGGAGAGGCACCTTAAGATCAGGCTCAAGGAGGCCTATCTTGAGCACATGGAGCGTGAACTTGATGGCAAGCCCGAAAAAGCTGTCATTGACTACGCCTTTGGAATAATGGATACTGCACCTGGCGAAATGTTCGAGGTGTCTTAAGTGAAACCTGTCCTTTTTCTCACACTGCTGGTATGCCTTTTGCCCCTGGGGGCGATCCATGCCTCCGAGGCCCATGTCGTGGAATTCGAGGGGACTATCGGACCTGTGGCCTCCAAGTTCATAGCGGAGGCCATTGCCAGGGCCGAGCTGGACGGTGCGGTGTGTCTGGTGGTGGAGATCGATACCCCCGGAGGCCTCGATACCTCGATGCGCAAGATAATCCAGGACATTCTTGCCTCGAAGGTCCCGGTCATCATCTATGTCCATCCGAGCGGCGCCAGAAGCGCATCGGCCGGAGTGTTTATCGCCATGAGCGCGGATGCGGTGGGCATGACGCCTGGAACATCCATCGGCGCGGCCCATCCGGTCATGATCGGCCAGACTGAAGTGGATGATGAGACCATGGATAAGATTGTGAACGACAGCGCGTCCTACATAAAGAGCCTTGCCACCAAGCGCGGCCGCAATGAGGAGTGGGCCGAGAAAGCGGTCAGGGAGAGCGCGACGGCCACCGCCGAGGAAGCCCTGGAACTGGGAATAATTGATGTCATCGCCGATGATGTACGCGAACTTCTCGATGAGCTCGACGGCCTCAAGATGGATGACATGAAAGGCGGGCCCTTAGAGACCGCGGGGGTCTCCATCAGAAGGTTCGAGATGGGTTTCAGGTTAAGGTTGCTGAGCGTCCTTTCCAATCCTAATATTGCCTATCTGCTCTTGATACTCGGTTTCTACGGCATCTTCTTCGAGCTCTCCAACCCGGGCTCTATCTTTCCGGGCGTTTTGGGCGCCATCTTCCTGGTGCTTGCCTTTTTCTCTTTCCAGATGCTTCCCATCAGCTATGCAGGAGTGCTCCTCATACTCCTTGCCGTGGCGTTCTTCGTGACCGAGATCTGGGTAACCAGCGGCGGACTTCTTACCATAGGAGGTGTGGTCGCCATGTTCTTCGGGTCCCTGATGCTGATAGATTCTCCGCTGCCTTTCCTCAGAGTGTCCCTGGCCGTGATCTTGCCTGCGGTAATAGCCACGGCGGCCTTCTTCGCGTTCGCCGCGGGTGCCGGCCTGAGGGCCCAGCGGAGAAAGCCCGTAACGGGCCGCGAAGGCCTCCTCGGACAACGCGGGACCGCGACCACAGATATCGATGGGATAGGCCAGGCCTTTATTCGCGGGGAGCTCTGGACCGTCAAGAGTGCTGATAGGATCGGAAAGGGTGAGGAGGTGGAGGTGGTTTCATTGGAGGGCCTGAAGCCTGTGGTAAGGAGACCGGGCTCTGGAATGGAGTCCTAAAGGAGGGTTTTGCAATGGGTCTGATAGCGGTTGGATTCGTGATTATCGTAATACTGGCGAACGCCATAAGGATCATGAGGGAGTACGAGCGTGGGGTCATATTCAGGCTTGGCCGGCTGATCGGCTCAAAAGGCCCGGGGCTTATCCTGCTTATCCCCATAGTCGACCGTATGGTGAAGGTCAGCTTGAGAATGATCGTGATGGACGTGCCACCCCAGGATGTAATCACCAAGGACAATGTGTCGGTCAAGGTCAATGCGGTGGTCTACTTCCGCGTGATGGATCCCAGTAAGGCCATCACCGAGGTCGAAGATTACATGTATGCGACTTCCCAGCTCGCGCAGACCACGCTGAGGAGTGTGCTCGGCGAGTCCGAGCTCGATGAGCTTCTCTCCGGACGGGAGAAGATAAACAGCGAACTCCAGCAGTTGCTGGACAAGCATACCGACCCCTGGGGAATCAAGGTATCAAATGTAGAGGTGAAGCACGTGGATCTCCCGAGCGAGATGCAGAGGGCCATGGCCCAGCAGGCGGAGGCCGAGCGTGAACGCCGCGCCAAGGTGATCAAGGCCCTCGGCGAGCTCCAGGCATCCGAGAAGCTCTCGCAGGCGGCGGAGATTATCGGCAGGTTCCCGGCGGCGATTCAGCTGAGGTACCTTCAGACCCTGACTGACGTTGCGGCCGAGAACAACTCGACCACGCTCTTTCCTATCCCGATCGATTTCTTCAAGATGTTCATGGATAAGAAACAGGCCTGAGAGGACAGCGAGTGATGGCTTCACCCGGGGACAACACCGGAGACTCTAGCGGAGACGACATAAGGGCGGAGAGGCTAAAGAGGCTTCCGACCTATCTTTTCGAGGAGCTCGCCTCCATCCGCAGGGCCAGGGAAGCTGAGGGCAAGGAGGTGGTAGACCTCTCGATCGGTGATCCCGACCTGGGCGCCCCGGAGGTCGCAGTGGAGGCTCTGGCAAAGTACGCTGCCGACACGCAACTTCACCGTTATCCCCCCGACAGTGCCATTGAAGCTTTCTCTCAAACCGTCTGTGAGTGGATGAAGGGACGCTACGGCGTCGATCTCGACCCATCATGCGAGGTGTTCCCCGTAATCGGAACCAAGGAAGGCATCGCGCTTCTGCCACTTGCCACCCTGGATCCGGGAGACCTGGCCCTTGTACCGGATCCCGGCTATCCCGTTTACTCGCGCGGCGTCTGGTTCGCGGGGGGTAAGGTGGAGTGGATGCCGCTTAAGGAAGACCGCGGTTTCCTTCCGGAGGTAGGCCTCATCGAGAGGCACAGGCCTCGTCTTGTCTATCTCAACTACCCTAACAATCCTACCTCGGCCGTCGCGACCGCGGACTTCTATCGGCTGGCGATCAATGCGGCCGGACGGACCGGCAGCTATATTGTAAACGATGCCGCCTATTCGGAGGTTGCCTTCGACGGCTATGATGCGCCGAGCATCCTCCAGGCGCCGGGAGCAAGGGAGAGGGCGGTCGAGTTTCACTCTTTCTCCAAGACCTTCAGCATGGCAGGCTGGAGGGTGGGCTTCGTCGCGGGCAATCGTCACATGATCGCATCCTTAAGAACGCTTAAGTCCAATGTGGACTCGGGCGTGTTCGGGGCAGTGCTGATGGCGGCTGCGACCGTGATCCGCGAAGGTTGGGATGCGCACCGGGAGATGATAGAGGAATATGCGAGGCGGCGGGCCATAATCTTTGATGGCCTGAGAGCCTGCGGGATAGGTTATCATGAGTCACTGGCTACGCTCTATGTCTGGGCGAGGGTCCCGGGAAGCAAGGGATCCATGGAGTTTGCCAGGAACCTCCTCGAGGAGGCAGGTATCCTGGTTACCCCGGGCATCGGGTTCGGAAAGAGCGGAGAAGGTTATTTCCGTATATCCATCACATGTCCCACGGACCAGGTGGAGATTGCCGGCAAGCGACTGCACGAAGTGAGCCATGCGTGGAAGGGTTAGAGAGACTTGGATAAGATAACCATCGAGGGCGTGGATGTTCTCGGGCACCACGGCGTGGATGAAGCCGAACGCAAGGTCGGCCATAGAGTCATAATAGACGTGGACATGTGGCTGGATCTGTCCGGGGCCGTGGCCGAGGATGACATTCACAAGACCGTCAACTACGAAGAAGCCTGCAGGCTGATCGAGCAGGTGGCCGGCCAGGAGGAGTTCCTCCTGCTGGAGAGCCTTGCCTCGGAGATCGGTGAGAGACTCCTGGAGAAGTTTGATGTCGAGGAGGTCTCTGTCCGGGTGCGCAAGGCCAGCCTGCCGATAGCCACCCGGGTCACGGCGGTCACCGTGGAGATCAAGAAGTCACGGGAGGCATAGGATTCAGGAGGCATAGGGTATTGGTCCGGTGTTATCTTGGTCTGGGAAGCAATATCGATGACAGGGTGGGCATGGTCGCCAGAGCCTTTACCTGTCTCGGCTCTCAGGGTGATGTGGTTGTCGGACGACGTTCGAGCATGTATGCTTGCCATCCGTGGGGGTATACAGACCAGGAGGATTTCGTGAACGCCGTCTGCGAGGTGGACACCCACCTCGAGCCGGGAGAGCTTCTCCGGAGGCTTAAGAATCTGGAGAAGGGTCTCGGCAGGAAGCCATCCTTCAGGTGGGGGCCGAGAGAGATCGATCTCGATATCCTGTTTTACGGTGACAGCATCGTGAAGGAGAGGTTACTGAAGATCCCGCATCCGCTCATTTGTGAGCGCATGTTCGTCCTGGCGCCGCTTGCCGAGATAGCCCCGGGCCTGGTGCATCCCGAAACAGGTCTCAAGATACAGGAGCACCTTGAGAGAATAGAGTCTCGCGGAGAGGGAGTGAAATGCCAGAGCCTGGATATATAGCTATCGAAGGTGTGATCGGCGTTGGCAAGACCACGCTTGCGACCCTGCTCTCCGACCGGCTGGGAGCCCAGCTTCAAATAGAGGAGGTTGAGGACAACCCGTTCCTCGAGAAGTTCTACGGCGACATGCGGGGCTATGCCTTTCAAACCCAGATATTCTTCCTCCTCTCCCGGTACAGGCAGCAGATGGAACTTACCCAGACCAGTCTCTTCCAGCAGAAGGTGGTGAGCGATTACATCTTCGCCAAGGACCGGATCTTCGCCTACCTTAACTTGAACGATGACGAGCTGGCGCTTTATGAGCGCCTGGTCAAGATCCTGGAGGAGGACGTGGCCAGACCCGATATCGTGGTCTACCTCCAGGCATCGACGGAAGTCCTGATGGAGCGGATCCGCAAGCGGGGAAGAGCCTACGAGAAGAACATGCCCGAGGACTATATAGAGACCCTCAACAAGGCTTACAACCACTTCTTCTTTCACTACGAGGACACGCCGCTGCTGATGGTCAACACCGATTCACTTGACCTGCCCCGGTCGGAGTCGGAGCTTACGAAGCTTATGGCTGTGATCAACACCCACGATAAGGGCACACTGTACTACAGAGGGGGGGCGGAATAGGGTGGAGCGAAAAAGGAGAACCGTACCGGGCGTCATGCGGATGAAGCGTAAGGGAAGCAAGATAGCCATGCTGACGGCCTATGACTACCCGACCGCCCGGCTGGCCGACGAGGCCGGTGTGGACATCATCCTGGTGGGCGACACGCTTGCGATGGTCGTGCTCGGTTATGAGACCACGCTTCCCGTCACCATGGACGAGATGCTCTGCCACGTGAGAGCGGTGTCCCGGGCGAGGGCCTCGGCGCTCGTGGTGGCGGACATGCCTTTCATGTCCTTTCAGGTGTCCCCATCCGAGGCCGTCAAGAACGCCGGCCGGATGATCAAGGAGGGTGGGGCGGACGCCGTGAAACTGGAGGGCGGCAGATGCGTGGCATCCGCTGTCGCGGCGATTACCAATGCCAAGATTCCGGTAATGGGCCACATAGGTCTCACCCCCCAGGCCATACGCCGCTTCGGAGGCTACAGGGTGCAGGGCCGGTCGGAGGAAGGCCGCCTTGGCATCGTGGATGATGCCGCCGCCCTGGAGGAAGCCGGCTGCTTCTCCATAGTCTTGGAGGGCATACCCTGGAACCTGGCCGAGGAGATTACCGGCAAGGTGGGAATCCCCACGATCGGCATCGGAGCGGGCCCGCACTGCGATGGCCAGGTGCTGGTCAATCACGACATCCTCGGTCTCTATGAAGGCCATGTCCCCAAGTTCGTAAGGAAATACGCCGACTTGAGGCCCACCATACTCAAGGCCTTTTCAGACTATGTACACGATGTCAAGTCGGGCGAGTTTCCCACAATAGAGGAAAGCTACGATAATGCTAAAGACAGTAAAAAAGACAGAGATCCTGAGGCAGGAGATTGATAGGGCGAGGGCCCGGGGAAAGAAGAAAATCGGCCTCGTCCCCACCATGGGATACCTGCACGACGGTCATCTGGCCCTGGTGGATGAGTGCCGCCGCCAGTGCGACCTTGTGGTCGTAAGCATATTCGTTAATTCAAAACAGTTCGGTCCGAACGAGGACCTGGACCGTTATCCCCGGGATCTTCGCCGGGATAAGAGATTGCTCACGAAACATGGCTGCGATGTGATCTTCCTGCCCGGCGACCGTGAGATGTACCCCCCCGGGTTCGCGACCAGGGTAAGTGTTGAGGGATTCTCGGACAGGCTGTGCGGACTCGGACGCCCCGGCCACTTTGACGGGGTCAGCGTAGTGGTACTGAAGCTCCTCCTGGCGGTTGCGCCGGATATTGCCTTCTTCGGGGAGAAGGACTACCAGCAGCTTATTATCGTGAGGAAGATGGTTGAGGACCTGGGTCTTGAGGTCGGGATCGAGGCGGTGCCGACGGTGAGGGATAAGGACGGGCTTGCGCTGAGCTCGCGCAATGCCTACCTGTCGGAATCCGAGCGGGCCAGGGCAACCTCGCTCTATAAGTCACTGGAGATGGCGAGGCTGCTTGTAGCGGGCGGTGAGCGAAGGGCCCGCAAGATCGAGGAGCGCCTGACGGACATCCTCGTGGAGAGCGGGGTCAGCAAGGTGGAGTATGTGGCAGTGGTCGATCCCGGGACGCTGGATCCGGTAAAATACATCGACTCCGAGGCGCGCATCGTGATGACGGCCTGGGTCGGCGACACCCGGCTTATCGACAATCTGGCCGTCGTACCCCCCAGGAAGTCCCGCAGGCGC
>JAUXGG010000181.1 GCA_030622265.1 Candidatus Eiseniibacteriota bacterium | reverse complement strand
TCGTGCTCATCGAAGAGAAGCTTCGACGAACCCTCGTAGTTGGGGTTGTCGGGCACAAAGAGATAGGAGCCATCCCCTATGAAAATACCCGCCTTATCATATGCACGACGGCTGCGAAAGAGCCGCACTGGCCAGCGTCAATTACACTTCCCTAGTAGGTGACAAAAGACTTCCCCACTGACCGTCGGTGTTGGAGACTCTTCGTTTATGAACAGACGGAGGGTCTCCGATGCAGACGCCGGACCGGAAAGTGAGGAAGTTAATGGAAGAGTACCAGAAGACGGGTAACCTGACAAGGTCATCTCTTCGGGCGGATATGGATGTGAAGACAGCACGTAAGTATGTGAGAGCAGGTAAGTTGCCGTCCCAGATGAAGGTAGCTCGATACTGGCGGACTCGGCCGGACCCTTTTGTGCGCGGCTGGCAGGAGGCCCGAACGATGCTTGAGGATGCGCCTGAGTTGGAGGCGAAGATACTCTTCGAGTGGTTGTGTGAGCGTCATCCGGGCAAGTATGAGGAGGGCCAGTTGAGGACCTTCCAGCGCCGGGTGCGTCGGTGGCGAGCCCTCGAGGGCCCTGAGAAGGAGGTGTACTTCCCCCAGGATCATAAGCCCGGGGTGAGGATGGAGACGGATTTCACCTGGATGACGAGCCTTGGGATCACGATCCGGGGTGAGGCGTTTCCCCATCTTCTCTGCCACAGCGTGCTGGTCTATTCCAACTGGCAATGGGGCTCGGTGTGCCACAGCGAGAGTTTTCTGGCGTTGAAGAAAGGTGTCCAGACTACATTGGTACGTCTGGGGCGGGTGCCCGCGGAGCACTGGACCGACCACTCCACGGCGGCGACCCATGTGATCAGCGTGGAAGGCGGCCGGTGGGAGTTCAATCGTAAGTACGTGGATCTGATGAATCACTTCGGCATGAGACCGCATACGATCAATACGGCGAAGCCCCACGAGAATGGAGACATAGAGAGTGCCAACGGGGTCTTAAAGCGGCGGGTGAAGCAGCATCTGCTCTTGCGCGGTCACCGTGACTTCGACAGTGTAGAGGCCTACGAGGAGTTCATTCACGATGTGATGGCCAGGGCCAATCGGTTGAGAGGGAAGCGGCTCAGGGAGGAGTTGGCTGTGATGAAGCCCCTGGATGTGGGTCTCTTGCCTGAGTACCGCCTGGAGGAGCCCCGGGTAACCTCCTGGAGCACGGTACAGGTGGCACGCAACACCTATTCGGTGCCCAGCCGGCTTAAGGGGGAGCGGGTCCGGGCCCGGGTCTATGAGGACCGCCTGGAGATCTACTATCATGGGGTGCTTCAGCTCACCTGCCGGCGGCTTACCGGCAAGAGCAGGCATGCCATCAACTACCGGCATGTGATCGACTCCCTGCTTCGTAAGCCCAGGGCCTTCCGGCACTATAAGTACCGCAGCGACATGTTTCCCACCGAGCCATTCCGGTGGGCCTATGATGTCCTCTGTGAAGCCTTAAGTGCCTGGGCGGCGGATATGGAGTACTTGAGAATCCTCTCCCTGGCGGCACGCACCATGGAGACCACGGTGGATAGCGCGCTCAGGAAGTTGAGACGAGAAGGTACATTGCCGCGATGGGATGCGGTGCTCGGCCTGGTACCGGCATTTCTACCGGAGTTGCCGGATCTGCCCGTCCTCAAGGTCGATCTGGGCGAATACGACCATCTGTTCGCTCAGGAGGTGGTGACATGAAAGAGAAGACCTCCACCGAGATGCTGCTTCGCTCCCTGTGCCTTACCACCATGGTCAAGCAGTATGAAGACCTGGCAGAGAAGGCTGAGAAGGAGGATTGGGGCCATACCGGATATCTGCGTAACCTCTGTGAGGTGGAGCTCTCGGAGCGCCAGAGCCGGAGCACACAGCGGCGGCTCAAGCGCTCGGGCCTGCCTGATGGCAAGACCATGGAGACTCTGGATCAGCGACAATTACCTGCCAGGGTCAGGCGTCAGATCCCCGGGCTCCTGGAAGGTACTTTCGTTGGGCGCGCCGAGAATGTCCTGGCTTTCGGATTGCCGGGCCGGGGAAAGACCCATCTGGTGAGTGCCATCGCCCGGGAGTTGATAGTCAATCACAATTGCCGGGTGCTCTTTACCACTGCCTTCCACCTGGTCCAGCAGATGCTCATCGCCAAGAGGGACCTGGCCCTTGAGAAGATGCTGAAGAAGATGGATCGCTTTGAGGTAATCATCTTAGACGATATTGGCTATGTCCAGCAGGATCACAACGAGATGGAGGTGCTCTTTACCTTCCTCTCCGAGCGCTACGAGCGCAGGAGTATCATGATCACTTCCAACCTGGTCTTCAGCCAGTGGGACAAGATCTTCAAAGACCCCATGACAACCGCTGCGGCCATAGACCGGCTGGTGCATCACTCCGTGATCCTGGAGCTGGACAATGAAAGCTATAGGGCCAAGCAGGCACGCAAACGCCAGAAGGCCGGCGGAAAGGGAGGTGTCTGAACATGGCTCGCCTTGAGATCGTCGCTCCTCGGCCAGCCTGGAGGCTCACTTTTGCTCCACCGGACCCGGGCGATATCGAATCCGGCCACGGGGCACCAAATCTGAGGAGGTGATGCTTGCTTACACTGCCCCAGCGAGGCTCTAAAGGGCGCGCTGCCGCTCCCAATCGTGGCGTAAGGGAAGAGAAAGCCTCCTGCCGACGACAACTACCGACGTCAGACAGGAGGGTCTCTTGGACCCAGAACCAGGGAAGTCTCATTGTGTGATGCCTGGAGGTACCCATGGGTCCATAAGGTGAAAGTCCTGAGGCGGGAAGAGGTCGAAACCGTCTAGCTTGGATGGCACGGGGAGGCGAGATGCCTTTCCGTGAAGCCCATCGACAAAGCCCTGCATGGCAGGGTGAGCGAGTGTGCGGGCCGCAACGATGAGTGAACGCTCGGTTGAGGCTCCGTAAACTTCAGACTCCGGATCGCCGAGCCGGCACAATTACGGCGAAGGCAGTAAGGGGTTCCGAAAACGATCTGCGGGATCACCGTCCGGCGGAGTAGAGAGCGGTGGCACGCACACAAGGCCATGGGTTTGAAACAGGGAAGGGCTCCTCGCCCCGTGGAGAAAGACCATGGAAGAAAGGTAACCAGGCGAGCCGAGGAGGCGAAGCCCGGTGAAGGCGAGAGCCTGACGGATGGGCCAGTAGTAGCTGAGAAGCGGGGTAACGCCCGTGGAGCGAAGGGGCCCTGCCGGAGGCATTCCTCGAACAAAGCGAGGCAGGAGCGGGATGATAAAGCCCACCATTGATCTGCAGGAGCTGCGGGAGAGGATAGGCCAGCGGGCGAAATCTGCGCCCACGCATAAGTTCTGGGGTATGTACGTACACATCGTGAAGCGCACGACACTCGAAGCGGCGTACCTGGTAGCGAAGCGTCAGAATGGCGCTCCGGGGTGCGACGGGGAGACGTTTGCGCAGATCGAAGCGGCAGGCCGCGAAGAGTTCCTGAGGGACATTGCAGCGGAGCTGTGCAAGGGTACGTACCAGCCCCGGCCGTACCGACGGCGAGAGATACCAAAAGGAGGCGGCCGAGTCCGCACGATTTCGATCCCAGTGATCAGAGACCGTGTCGTGCAAGGAGCCATCCGATTGATTCTCGAGCCGATTTTCGAGGCCGACTTCTCGGACAGTTCCTATGGGGCAAGGCCGGGACGTTCTGCGCACCAGGCGACCGAGCTCGTTCGACAGGGACTACACCAACGCAAGCACCGCGTCGTGGATGTAGATCTGTCTCGCTACTTCGACTGCATCCGGCATGACAGGATACTGGCGAAGGTAGGGAGGCGAGTTCAGGACAAGCTGGTACTGGCGCTGGTTAAGCAGTTCCTGAAGAGCGGGGGAAGGAGAGGGATACCACAGGGTTCCCCCCTATCGCCCCTTCTGGCGAACCTGGCGCTGAACGATCTTGACCACGCTCTGGACCGAGGGAAAGGCTTCCTCACCTATGTACGCTACCTGGACGACATGGTAGTGCTTGTCCCCAACTCTGAGAAGGGAAGGAGATGGGCAGACCGCGCGCTGGAACGCATTCGCGAAGAAGCGGAGGCGATTGGCGTGTCGATCAACACGGACAAGACCCGGGTGCTCAGCATCTCTGAGGCCGGGGCGAAGTTTGTGTTCCTGGGATTCGTGTTCCGCTGGAAGCGGAGCCCGCGAACCGGGAGGTGGTATGCGCACCTGGTTCCCCGACCGGAGAAGGTCACCGACGTGCTGCGGCGAGTCCGGAATACACTGGCTCATAGCCGCCACCTGCGTATGCGGGATGCGGTGGAGGAGGTGAACGGTATCGTACGCGGTTGGGCGAACTATTTCCGTGTTGGGAATTCCGGGCATGCACTCCAGAAGGTCAAGTACCATGTGGAGCGCAAGGTGAGGCGGTTTGCGGCCCGCAAGAGCAAGCGTGGGGGGTTCGGTTGGAAGCGGTGGAGTAGCGAGGTCGTCTACGGAGCCTGGGGCCTCTATGGGGACTACCAGGTCCGGTATTTCAACCGCGCGAAAGTCGGCACCCAACCGCCCGGAATCATAAACCCGCTGTGATGACGCCTTCGCGGTAAGCGTAGTGCGGTAAAACCGCATGCTGCGTTTGATGTGGCGGGGACCGGAAACGGAGTCACGGTCGGTCTACACGGGCACGAACGGGGAAACCTGGGATACAGACAAGACAACGACCTGACGGACCACCGCGCCGGTCCTCGACCCGACCGATCGTGCTTTCCTTGATGGTGAAGCGATATCGCGGTGCAAGAAGGACTATGGTATCGATATCCTCATCCCCGTTCGCCGCAACATGG
>JAUXGG010000415.1 GCA_030622265.1 Candidatus Eiseniibacteriota bacterium | reverse complement strand
CACCACGTCGGTGATCTTCTCGCCGAGATGGTCCTCGGCGGTCTGCTTCATCTTCTGAAGAATCATGGCCGCGATCTCAGGCGGAGAGTATTCCTTGTCCCCCACCTTGACCCGCGCATCACCGTTGGGGCCCTTGACCACCTGGTAAGGGACCTCGCCTATCTCGGATGCGACCTCGTCGAACTTGCGCCCCATGAAGCGCTTGATCGAATAGACGGTGTTCTGCGGATTCGTGATCGCCTGCCGCTTGGCCGTAAGCCCCACCAGCTTCTCGCCGCCCTTTGTGAATGCCACTACCGAGGGCGTAACCCTCACGCCTTCCTGGTTGGCTATGACTACCGGCTCCCCGCCTTCCATCACCGAAACACACGAATTGGTGGTCCCTAAGTCGATTCCTATGATCTTACCCATTCTAATCACCTTCCTCTTTGTTTAGTCCCATTCAATCCCATACACCTCCACCCCACGCACCTCCACTGAATCGGTCACATGGAATTGCAATGGGCGTGCCACCGGGATCAGATCGTGCCAAATACAACGGAATCCATTGAATAATAAGGAATTACGAGGGCGAATCGGGCCTCTAAGCCCGCTCCATAAGATCGGTGGGAACTGCCAATATGACAAATGTGGCAGGATTCTGCCGGTATCAGTGCCAGATAGGCAGACAAGTCACTTGGGCAAGCCGACATAGCCGACAAATGGATAGCAGGGCAGGATGGTGAAGTCAATGTCCAAGTCCTGCCTCAGCTGCTCCGCGGCATCCATGCAGTCAAACGGCACGGCGAGACAGATCTCTCCTGAGCATTCACCCGCCAACCCGGCAAGCAGCTCCCGGGTCTGCGGCAGGCCCAGGGTCGACTCTGTCCTTACCTCAATCAGGCGCACCTCATTCTTGCGGCGCGCCTCAATGTCGGGGATGAAGCCACCCACAGGCGCCGGCTGCTTGCGAAGGCCTCCGATATGGTCCGCGCACACGGAGAAACCCTGGCTTTCCAGGGAATCGACCAGCACATTGATCATGAGATAGTGGAGAGACTCCTCCAGGTGGTTCTGCTCATTCGTGGCATCAGGCTGCATGCTTCCTCCGCCCTCACCTATACTGGCCGGTCCCGGACCTATAGTGGCCGGCCACTTCCTGAACAGCGCCCTTGAACATCCCGGCGCTGAGGACCTGGCCCTTGTCGGCCAGCACGACCGCCCGGTTCATCGTGTTCTTAAGCTCATGGATATTGCCTTCCCAGGAGAGATTCCTCAGAAAGCACTCAGCATCGTGGCTCAAACCCCCGATAGCCTTCCGCTCCCGGCTCGAGAACAGGTCCACGAAATGCCTGGCCAGGCTCACGATGTCAGCCTCCTGGCTCCTCAAGGGTGGTACCGTGATCTTGATCACGGACGCGCGCAGGTAGAGCTGGCGCAAATAGTTGCCGCTCATCGATTCAAGCAGAAGGTCTTTCTGGCTTGAGAAAACGAGTCTGGCGGGATGGTTCCCATTGCTGGGGCCTGCTCCCCGCTCGCGGGCATCGAGATAGGTAAGAAGCTCCCGCTGCCCGCGCAGTCCCAGCAGGTCGATATCCCTCACATAGATGGTCCCGCCCTCAGGCTCCAGAGCGGTGAGATGGTCCACAAGCCCATCGCCCCCCGGCCTTCCGTCCTCATCGGGCATACCGAAGAGAGTATTGAAGGGACCCGGCGAAAGCGTGGCGCCCTCGTGGATCTTCCGGGCGATATAGGCCTTTCCGACTCCGCTCTCACCCACCAGGAACACGTTAGCCTGGCAGACGGCCGCCTTGAGCACAAGGCGAACTACCGGCCTCATAGCAGGATCATCACTAAACTCCATCACAACAGTCCTGTTCTCCCTCTCACCAACGCCGGCAGTTGAGCCCCTGGGCTCAGTCAAACTCTACTGTCAGAGCGCCAACTGGAATGCCATGGCCATCACGATCATCCAGACTTCGCTGAACTGACCGGCCGTTGGATCGAGGGATTGCGTACACAGTGGAACTTCTTCAGCCGGATCGCCCGGATCTTCAGGGCCTCCGTCATCACCTGTGTTATCCGCGAAACACGGTGCAACTAGCGTTATACACACTAACGAAAGTATCAAGACCAGGATCAAGCCCATTCTCAAACGCATCTGATTACCTCCTCCACTCCCTTAACCTCACCCTTAACCGATCGCACTGTCATCCCTGTATATGCAAGGCCCGTTCCGGGCACCATAAAACCTATCTTGTAACTATTTGGCTTATATAGGCTTAATATACGATTATCCAAACTTTCAAGCCATTTGTCAATCCTCTTCGTATAAAGATACGAGAGATATACTCATTCGGCGCTCGGATGGGATCAAACGAGGAGATTTGGTATCTTGCGCTCTATGGATGGGTGGTGCAACCCAATGCAAACAGATGAATTAGAATGATACTCCTGGATCCATCTCTGGTGAGGGCTCTCGTACGACAGATTCGTATGACCATACGATTCGTACATATGTACGCAGGAATAACTGCCTGGAAGGGGATGAAAACGAAGTGTGCCAACCTGATGCCGGCCCATCAAGCCTAT
>JAUXGG010000087.1 GCA_030622265.1 Candidatus Eiseniibacteriota bacterium | reverse complement strand
GTGGCCCAAGAGGTTCTTCGGGGCCGCGCGAAACATAGAAGAGGGAGGGAGCCTGCCCATCATGGCCACCGCCTTGATCGATACGGGAAGCCGGATGGACGACGTGATTTTCGAGGAGTTCAAGGGCACCGGTAACCTGGAGATGGTGCTGGACAGGAAGATCGCCGATCGCAGGATCTTCCCCGCTATCGATCTCAACAGGTCGGGTACGCGTAAGGAAGAGCGCCTGATGCCCCAGGAGGAGCTCAACAAGATCTGGATCCTGAGGAAGTTCCTCAGTGATAAGAACCCGGTCGAGGCCATGGAGTTCCTGATCTCCAAGATCGGGAAGGGCAAGACCAACAAGAGTTTCTTGAAATCCATGAACACTTAGTTTAGATTATATGAGGTCTTCGGAGGGCGGCTGATGCCGCCCCGAAGTCTATATGCTTGAATGAGGAGGTTCGGAGAAATTGAAGAAGGGAATACACCCGAAGTACGTGAGGACTAAGGTCGTTTGCCTTTGCGGCAATGTGATCGAGACCAGATCTACAGTCCCCGAGATCCGGGTTGAAATCTGTTCCAGCTGCCATCCTTACTTCACCGGCAAGCAGAAGCTGGTCGATACCGCAGGCAGGGTCGAGCGGTTCCGGAGGAAGTACGGTCTTAAGGCCAAGGAAGAGGAAGCGGTACAGGAACAGGAAGCGGTACAGGAACAGGAAGCGGTACAGGAACAGGAAACGGTACAGGAAGAGGAAAAGGGTCCGGAACAGGACAAGTAGGTCGTCAGGCTTGGGAACAAGAGAACCCACAGTAGGCGGCCAGGCCGTGATCGAAGGGGTGATGATGAAGTCCCCCGATCGCATCGCGACCTGCGTCCGCAGAACGAACGGCGAGATCGAAGCCAGGGTCCGCCCGTACGTATCCCTCTCGAAGAAGCAGAAGGTTCTGGGAATCCCTGTCATCAGGGGAGCCGTGAACCTCTTTGAGCAGCTCTTCATCGGGATTGGCGCGCTCACCTATTCTGCCGAGGTGGTCTCAGCGGGCGATGAGGAAGTCATGGAGAAGAAGGACTGGAAGACCTCGCTCTGGACGGGCTTGACGGTGGTGGTGGCCCTCGGTGTCGGTCTTCTGCTCTTTTTCTGGCTCCCGATGGTGATCGCCAATTTCGTGGGTGTGAAGGGAAGCGTGCTCTTTAATATCGTGGACGGGGTGATCCGGCTCGGGATCTTCTTTGCGTATCTCATGCTCCTTAGCACCTGGAAAGAGATGAGGCGGGTCTTCGAGTACCACGGCGCCGAGCACAAGTCGATCCACGCCTTCGAGGCCGGCGTCGATCTCACCGTGAAGAACGTTAGGAATTACACCACGCGCCACGCCCGGTGCGGGACGAGTTTCCTGCTGGTGGTGATGGTGGTGAGCGTGATCGTGTTCATATTCATGGGCAGGCCCGAGGACATAGTGGACAGGCTGAGGAGACTGCTTGCGGTCCCCTTGATAGCCGGGCTTTCATATGAAGTAATAAGATTCGCAGGCAAGCATCAGGGTGGAGCCCTGATGAGGATAGTGACGGCTCCCGGACTTCTGCTTCAGAGGTTCACCACGAGGGAGCCGAGTGATGACCAAATCGAAGTGGCGCTTGAAGCACTTAAGCACGCGACCGGTAGGCACGCGACCGGCGTGGAGGTGGCGACCCAGGATGCGGGAAGCAATTGAGAAAGCGCGACAGAGACTCGAAGAACTCGACAATCTCCTTGCCGACCAGAAGGTCATAAGCGACCGCAATCTCCTGCTGAAATATGCGAAAGAGAGAAGCGGTCTCGAGCCTCTGGTTACCAAGTCGGGGGAGTACGAGCAGGTAGAAACGGATATCAGGGGTACCGAGGAGATAGTAGAGACCTCTGACGAGAAGGAACTTATAGAACTTGCAGAAACTGAACTTGAAACTCTCACCGAGAGGAAAGATACAATCGAGCGCGAGCTCAAGGAGCTTCTCCTGCCCAAGGATCCCAGCGATGAGAAAAACACCATTGTCGAGATACGGGCAGGCACGGGCGGGGAGGAAGCTGCTCTTTTTGCGGCCGACCTCCTCAGGATGTACTCGCGCTATGCCGAAGGCCGGCGCTGGAAAGTAGATATCTTAAGCTCCAGCCCCACCGGCGTCGGTGGTTACAAAGAAGTGATCTTCGCCGTTGAGGGCCAGGGCGCCTATAGCAGGATGAAATACGAAAGCGGTGTCCACAGGGTGCAGCGCGTCCCGGTGACCGAATCATCGGGGAGGATTCACACCTCCGCAGTGACCGTCGCCATCCTGGCCGAGGCCGGCGAGGTCGACGTTGCCATCAAGCCCGAAGAGCTCCGTGTCGATGTTTACCGTTCGTCGGGACCCGGCGGGCAGAGTGTCAATACCACGGATTCGGCCGTCCGCGTGACCCACGTTCCCACCGGCATCGTGGTTCAGTGCCAGGACGAGAAGTCCCAGCACAAGAACAAGGCCAAGGCCCTTAAGGTCCTCCGCTCACGGCTTCTGGACAAGATGCTTCAGGACCAGGAGAAGGAGCGGTCCACCGACCGCAGGCAGCAGGTGGGCACCGGCGACCGGAGCGAGAAGATCAGGACCTACAATTTCCCCCAGGGAAGGGTCACCGATCACAGGATCGGGCTCACCCTTCACAAGCTTGAAGGCATCCTTGCCGGGGATATCGATGATATCATAGATTCCCTGACCGCTCACGATAATGAGATGAAGATCAAGGCCGCCGGGCTTTGAGCGGGGCTTTGAGGTGCGGAGCCCCGGGTTGCCGGGCATTGAGCGCCGCAAACCTCCGAAGGCTGGCTTTGATCTGCCGGGCTCTGCCTGGTAAGGGACTGCCCGGTCTGAAGCAGGATTGAGAATAGCGTGAATGTAGCTTCCCTCACTGCAAGGATCCGCGCCATGCTTGCCGATGCAGGTGTGCCGTCCCCCGAAGTGGATGCCGACATCCTGGTCGGTCTCGCGCTGGGACTTTCTCGGAGCCAGGTTCATCTTCACGGGCAACGCGATGTGAGCGACGTGCAAGAGGAACGTGCCCTTGAGCTTGCACGCCGGCGTTCCAGGCGCATCCCGCTTCAGCATCTTACCGGCGAGGTGGAGTTCTTCTCCCGTCCGTTCAAGGTACGGCCCGGGGTTTTCATACCCAGGCCTGAGACCGAGAGGCTTGTCGACATGGTGATAATGATCGTCAGGCGGGGCCGACCGGTCTGGATCCTCGATCTTTGCACCGGCGCTGGTGTGGTAGGCGTCTCCATTGCCTGCTGCCTTGAGAATGTCTCGGTAGTCGCAGCCGATATATCTCTTGAGGCTGTGGAATTGGCCAGGGAGAATGCTATAATGAACGGCGTCGCCTCCAGGATGGACTTTATCGTGGGCGACGGGTTGAGTTTTCTTGATGTAGGTGGTAAGGGGCGTGCGCAATTCGATGCTGTCATTTTCAACCCTCCATATGTTGAAAGCGGCGCCATCGAGGGGCTCGAGCCCGAGGTGAGAGATCACGATCCGAGGATCGCTCTTGATGGCGGCCCCGATGGCTTGGCCTTTATTGAGGGTATTTTACCCGGGGCGGCGTCTCTGCTCATAGAGGACGGTCTCCTGGCATTCGAGATCGGGGCAGACCAGGGGAAGCGCGCCAGGGAGCTCGTGGAAGCTTGTGGACTGAGGTGTATGGCAATTATGCAGGACCTGGCCGGGAAGGACCGGGTTGTCATAGGGAGAAAACCCAGTGGATAAGATCGTTATCAAGGGCGGCCGCCGCCTCAAGGGAAAGGTAAAGATAGTAGGCGCCAAGAATGCGGTGCTTCCAGTGATGACGGCTTGCCTGCTCTGCCGGGGCGTGTCGGTGATAGAGAATGTTCCCCGGCTGAGGGATGTTACCACCATGGGCAAGGTGCTGGAGCGCCTTGGCGCCAGGGTCAAGTTCGAGGGTGACACGCTCCAGGTCGATACCTCCGGGATCAATTCCCACGAGGCGCCATATGAACTCGTGCGAACCATGAGGGCTTCGATCTATGTATTAGGACCCTTGCTTGCCGCTCAGGGCAAGGCCAGGGTTTCGCTTCCCGGAGGATGCGCCTGGGGTCCGAGGCCGGTCGATCTTCACATCCGCGCGATGAGGGAGCTGGGTGCGGATCTTGAGATCGAGCACGGTTACATCCTGGGCAAAGCAGGGAAGCTCAAGGGAGCGACAATACGGTTCTCGATGTCGAGCGTGGGCGCGACGGCAAACACCATGATGGCGGCCTGCCGCGCCTCCGGCACCACGGTAATAGGCAACGCGGCAAAGGAACCCGAGATAATCGCGCTCGCCGAGTTCCTGAACCGCATGGGGGCCAGGATAAAGGGGGCCGGCACCGAGACCATCGAGATAGAAGGAGTGCGGAAGCTCAGCGCCGCCGATTACCGCATCATTCCTGACAGGATTGAAACCGGTACTTACATGGTGGCAGGAGCCATCACGGCCGGTGACATCCAGATCGAGGACTGCGTTCCCGAGCACGTGGACGCCCTTACGAGGAAACTCATCCAGTGCGGCATCAAGATCGAAACCGGAAAGCACTCAATCCGGGTAAAGGGGAAGCGGCGCATCGATTCGGTGGACATGGTCACCGCACCGTATCCGGGATTTGCCACCGACATGCAGGCCCAGTTCATGGCCCTGATGGCGGTAGCCCGGGGAAACAGCATAATAAGTGAGTCCATCTTCAAAGACCGGTTCAGCCACGTGCCGGAGCTGAGGCGCATGGGGGCCAAGATCAAGATAGAGGCCAATACGGCGCACGTGGGATATGTCCGGCGCCTGAGCGGCGCTCCGGTCATGGCCACGGACCTGCGGGCGAGTGCGGCCCTGGTACTTGCCGGCCTTATCGCAGATGGCGAGACCCATATTTCGAGGGTCTATCATATAGACAGAGGCTACGAGGCCATCGAGCGGAAGCTCGGGAACCTCGGCGCCAGGGTGGAGCGCGTGCCTGAATAGGCCTCCGCCGTAAGGCCTCGTGCGCAAGTCTCTGACATAGGCCTTGACAAGGAATGCCTGGGGAGCAAGCCCGGATGCGACGCATCATCTTAGGAACTGCAGGCCACATCGATCATGGCAAGACCGCCCTCATCAAAGCCATGACAGGTATCGACACCGACCGGCTCGAGGAAGAGAAGGCGCGCGGCATATCCATTGAACTCGGGTTTGCGCATCTTCAACTTCCGGGCGGGGCAGACCTGGGTATCGTTGATGTCCCCGGCCACGAGCGCTTCATCAAGAACATGCTCGCGGGCGTGGGTGGCATCGACCTGGTGCTTTTCGTGGTTGCCTGCGATGAGGGGATAATGCCCCAGACCCGTGAGCATTTCGATATCGTGTCCCTCTTGGGAGTCAGGCACGGCGTATTTGCCCTTACCAAGAGCGACCTCGTGGATGAGGACATGGTGGAGCTGGTGCGCGAGGAGGTCGAGGAGTTCATCAAGGACACACCCTTCGAGGCATCCCCGGTCATTTCCACATCGGTTAAGAGCGAGAAGGGGCAGGAAGAGCTTCTTGCGGCCCTTGATGAGATCGTGGGACGGATCGAGGAGCGCACCCTCGGCGAGGCCGTCCGGCTTCCCGTGGACCGGGTCTTCACCATAACCGGGCGGGGGACGGTGGTGACCGGAACGCTCTGGTCGGGGGTGATCGCCAGAGAGGACCAACTCGTGGTGCTCCCCGGAGGCAAGCCTGTCAGGGCAAGAAGCGTCGAGGTGCACGGTAGTGAGGTGGAGAAGGCCTTCGCAGGACAGCGGACCGCCATAGGGTTGCACGGCGTCGACAAGAGTGACGTGGAACGCGGCCATTGCGTCGTGTCTCAGGGGGATTTCGAGGCTACCAGTCGTGTCGATGTGGAGATTAGGCTCTTGCCCGGCGCCCCCGTGGGGTTAAAGAGCAAGGCCAGGATCAGGTTTCATCTCGGGGCGAGCGAGGTGATGGGGCGCGCGAGCTTCATGGGAGTTGCGAAACTCGCTCCCGGCGAATCCTGTCTTGGCCAGGTGATGCTTGAGACCCCGCTTGTCGCCGGCTTCGGCGACCGCTTCGTGATAAGAACATATTCGCCCATGAGAACCATAGGCGGCGGGACGGTACTCGATCCCTTCGCCTCGAGATACAGGCGGCGGGATAAGACTCTCATTCCGCGCCTGGAGCTCTTAAGGACCGGGGACATAGGCCGGATCGTCGAAGGCCATATCAAGGCTGCAGAGTTCGGGATCAGGCTGGATGTGATGAGAATAAAGATGAGCTGCGGCATAAAGCAGCTTGGGACCCTGGTGGGACACCTCGTTGAGCAGGGCAGGGTCTTTCAACCTTCGTCCGGTCTCTACCTGCACGTCGAAGCCCTTGCAAGTCTCGAGGCCAGGATCGAGGAGACGCTCAAGGCATACCAGAAGCGTCAGCGGCTTACCTGGGGCATGCCCCGGGAAGAGCTCAGGGAGCGATTGGGCTCGGTCGAGATGACTTTCTTCAACTGGGTCCTGGGAAGGATGGAAGAGGGCGGGAAGATCTTCAGCAAGAAGGGAAGCGTGAGGGCCGGAAGCGGTGAGGTGGAGCTCAGCCCCACCGAGCAGAAGGCGCGCTCTCTGATCATAGGTCTGCTCAAGGCACAGCCGTTTGGACCCCCCTCGGAGAAGGATCTTGCAGGCAAGGCGGGAGTGCCTGCAGAGGCCTTCAAGAAGGTTGTCACCCTCCTCATAGAGGACGGCGAGATCGTGAGGCTGGAGCCGGGCATCCTCATGCATGAGTCGGCGATCGAGGCCGGCCGGGAGCGGGTGACCGCCTATCTTAAGGAGCACGGCGAGGCCACGGCGAGCGATCTTAAGACCGCGTTGGGTACGACACGGAAG
>JAUXGG010000034.1 GCA_030622265.1 Candidatus Eiseniibacteriota bacterium | reverse complement strand
ATAATGTTGCCGTGGGGGCGGCGTACGCTGCACGGGCAAGGGGATTCGAGAGAGCGGCGGGCATGGGTTTCGACGTTCACCATGGCAATGGAACACAGGACAGAATCTGGGAAGACGGTGACGTGCTCTACTGCTCGCTGCACGAGTGGCCCTTCTACCCCGGCACGGGATCCCGCGAGCAGACGGGCGCCGGGAAGGGTGCCGGCAAGACCGTGAATGTTCCCCTGCCTCACGGCAGCGGGGAAGAAGCTTATATCGAGGCCCTGGAGGATGAGATCCTCCCGGCCGTGCGGCGGCACAAGCCCGATCTGATTTTCATCTCGGCCGGTTTCGATGCTCACCGGTCTGACCCGATCGGCGGCATGAATCTCGACGAGGAATCATTTGCCACCATGACACGTGCCATAAAACAGCTCGCCATGGAGTCCTGCGACGGCAGACTTATATCCGCACTCGAGGGAGGCTACAATATCGACGCACTGGCGGCATCGGTCGGTGTGCATCTGGCGGCCCTGCTGCACTGAGCGCTGGCTAGCCCGGCAGCAGCTTCTTCATCTTCTTCATATCGGACCCGGCCACGGTCCCGGACTTCCGCAGACTACGCTTCCGCTTCTTGGTCTTCGACGTCAGCATATGACCCGCACCCGATTTTCCCCTCTTGATTTTTCCCGTTCCCGTCTTCTTGAATCTCTTGGCAGCAGCCCTGTTTGACTTGGCCTTGGGCACGATCCTCTCCCCTATCTAGCGATATCCCTACAACAGTCGATCGCTTCTCGTTCTCTCCTGAACTTCATTCCACACACGGGACAGGTATGCTTACCGCCCACTCTCCCTTCCCGCTCCGCCTTCTTGAGAAGCATATCATAAGTGGCACTGGGGCGATCCCTTACCAGGATCTCATTCTCATTATAACCCAATAGAGCTCCCCCTTCCTGTTTCCACTTACTCCAGTCTGCACTATGCTGCGCAGCGCATTAACCGGTAGAATCGAAAGAGCTCGAAAAGCTCTACCTCCGCCCTTCGTTAGTCCTTCTCCGCTTCTCGGCTTTAAGAGCCTTCTTCCTGCGCTTTTCACTGGGCTTCATAAATCTCGAGGCTCTCTTTATCTCCCTAACTATCCCCTCCTTTTCGCACTCCTTCTTGAAGCGCCTGATCGCTCTATCTATGGACTCGTTTTGCCTGACTATAATACGAGGCATCCGGCTCTCAGACCCTCCGTGGATGATGTTTGTGATTTTTGACGAATTTATCATAATACTGTTTGTTGTCAAGCGAAAATATGGATAAATCTTGACCGCATCCGCGGGCCTATGTTAGGTTCTCACCGGAGGTGACGGGAAAAATGGAATCTGAGCTCCGTCCCGGTCTTTATACTGCCATTTTGGTATGTCAGGATCCAGACAAAATGGCAGTCATTGCCGATGCGCTTCGGCACAATCAGGTCACGGTCGTCAAGGTGACGGATGGTGCGGCAGCGCTTAGAGCGGCCAAGAAGAAGACTCCCGACTATGCACTGGCGCACTACCGGCTGGCCGATTCAAGCGGCGTAAAGGTAATCCAGAGCCTCAAGCGCAGGTATCCCCTGATGCTGGGTGCTGTTTTCGGTCCCCGGATTCCGCTCGAGGAGCGCAGGAGCCTGATTGCCGATGGCGCGGATGACTACATCGAGACAGACTCAGACACAGCGGGGGTCGAGACCACCGTGCGGCGTCTCATCGCCCGCCGGGAGATCGGCATCCTGGGCCGGAACGAGAAAATACTACAAGTAATCGAGATAGTTGAAGAGATCGCTCCCACCAAGGTCACCGTGCTCATCACCGGAGAGAGCGGGACCGGCAAGGAGCTGATAGCCCGGGCGATCCACCTGCGCAGTGACCGCGGGGATGGACCCTTTGTCGCAGTCAATTGCGCCGCGCTGCCACAGGGTGTGCTGGAGAGCGAGCTCTTCGGCCACGAGAAGGGGGCGTTCACGGGAGCAACCGCCCGGAGAAAAGGGAGATTCGAGATCGCCGATGGCGGCACCCTCCTGCTCGATGAGGTGGGTGAGATGCCGCTCAGCACCCAGGTAAAGCTGCTCCGGGTGCTTGAAGAAGAGAAGTTCATGCGCGTCGGGGGATCCCAGGATGTCAATGTTGATGTGCGGGTGATCGCCGCCACGAACAGCGACCTCAGACGCCTCGTGGAAGAGAGCCGCTTCCGGAGGGACCTTTACTACCGCCTCAATATCGTGCCCGTGCACCTGCCGGCCCTGAGGGAACGCCGGGATGACATCGAGACCATCTTCCTGGGGATCGTCGAGCAGACGCGTGTCGCCAACAAGGTCGAATTCGGCGGAATAACCCGGGAAGCCCTTGGCGCCCTGGAGGCGTACTACTGGCCTGGAAACGTGAGGGAGCTTAAGAACCTCGCCGCGAACCTGCTGGTGCTTTCAGGCGGCAAGAGAATAGGAATAGAGGATCTCCCCGACCACATAGTCAGGCCCGATGAAATGCACCGCGACCTGCCCGTCAAGGCGGGCCGTCCGAGAGACGAGATCGAACGGGACTTACTTTTCGGCCGGCTTGCCGAGATCGAGCACCGCGTAAACCAGTTGACCGAACTGGTGCTCGATGTCCGCAGCGCCGTTGTGGAAGATCCGGCCCTTCCGCGCAAGGGGCGTCCGGTCCCGGGCGCTGCGCGGTACGAGGAGATCAAGCCGGGCGATGACATTGTCTTGAGACCGGGCAGTTCAATGAAGGAGGTCGAGCGCGAACTCATCCAACGAACGCTCAGGGAAGTCGGCGGCAACAGAAAGAAGGCCGCCAGGCACCTCGGCATCGGCGAGCGGACTCTCTATCGCCGCATGAAGGAATACGGTCTTTCCTAGCCGGTACCGCCTCGGCCGGCGATTTGCCTTCCGGCCTTGCCTCTAAGGCGTGGGTGACGGGACATCCACGCGGGCCTTAAGCAGCACTGCCCTGGCCGCGGCAAGTCTCGCAACGGGAATCCTGAACGGTGAACAGCTCACGTAGTCGAGGCCGATCTCCTCGCAGAATATGATCGAACTCGGTTCCCCGCCATGCTCCCCGCAGATTCCGAGCTTAATATCCGGCCGCACTTTCCTGGCCTTGGTGACGGCGATCTTCATCAGTCCGCCCACACCGGTCCGGTCGAGGGCCTCAAAGGGGTCTCTCCGGACGATCCCGACATCTACGTATCTCCGGATCACCGGCCCGGTATCGTCCCGGCTGAAACCATAGGTCATCTGCGTGAGATCATTCGTCCCGAAGGAAAAGAACTCGGCAACCTTGGCCACTTCATCGGCGGTGACGCATGCCCTTGGTATCTCGATCATCGTCCCGATGAGGCAGTCGACATGCACCTTTTTCTTTTGCATGACACTCGCCGCGACACTCTGAGCCCTCTCCCTGATATACGAGAGCTCCCTGGCATCACCGATGAGCGGAACCATGATTTCCGGCTCGACGTCCACGCCCTCCATCTTGAGTTCACAGGCGGCCTCGACTATGGCCTTGACCTGCATGTCGTAGATCCAGGGCTGGGTGATTCCAAGCCTGCAGCCCCTGTTCCCGAGCATGGGATTGACCTCTTCCAGGACCGAGCTCTTCTCGAGGATCTTCTCCCTGGCAACACCCGTCTCCCGGGCCGTGGCCTCAATCTCGGCAGCGGTCTTGGGCAGGAACTCGTGCAGCGGCGGATCGAGCAGGCGAATGGTCACCGGCTTGCCGGCCATGACCTTGAAGATCGCCTTGAAATCCTCCCGCTGGAGAGGTTCTATCTTGGCCAGGGCCTCCTGCTTCTCGGAGTGGGTCTCGGCCAGGATCATCTGCCTCACCTTGTTGATCCGGTCCTCCTGGAAGAACATGTGCTCGGTCCGGCAGAGCCCGATGCCCTCCGCCCCGAACGCGAGGGCGGTACTCGACTGGTCGGGCTGGTCCGCGTTTGCCCGGACCCTCAGTCTCCTGCACTGGTCCGCCCAGTCCATCACCTTCTCATAGAGCTGGAATATCTCCGAATCCTCGGGAGCAAGCGATTTCTCGATCAGCACCCGCTCCACCTCGGACTTGACCGTGCCCACCTCGCCGAGGATCACCTCCCCGGTGCTACCGTCTATGGATATGCTGTCGCCTTCCTTGATGACGTGCTCGCCGATCACCATCTGCTGCTTCTCGTAGCTGATATCGAGGGTCTCGCAACCCACAACACAGACCTTGCCGAGCTGCCTCGCGACCAGTGCGGCGTGTGAGGTCATGCCGCCCCGGGCGGTAAGGATCCCCTCTGCCTGGCTCATCCCTCCCACATCCTCGGGGCTTGTCTCCTCGCGGACGAGGATCACGGGCACTCCCTTGTCCGCCACGAAGTCCCTCACCTTTGCTGCGCTGAACACGACCTGGCCGCTTGCCGCACCCGGGCCGGCATTGAGACCGGTTGTGACGATCCGCTTCTCGAGCTTCGCCTTCTCCTTGCCCTTAATGTCAAAGACCGGTCTCAGGATGTGGTTGAGCTGCTCCGGATCGATCCTCAACAGTACAGTCTCCTTCTCGATCAGGCGCTGGTTGAACATGTCGAACGCGATCTTCAAGGCCGCAAGACCCGTGCGCTTGCCGGCACGCGTCTGAAGCACCCAGAGATCATCCCTCTCGATGGTGAACTCTATGTCCTGCATGTCCTTGAAATGGATCTCTAACTTCTCGCGCACCTCGAGGAGCTGGGCATACGCCTCGGGCATTACCACTTCCAGGGACTCGAGTTTTGAGTTACCCTTCTGTACTTCGTTTATGGGCTGTGGGGTTCTGATACCGGCCACCACGTCCTCGCCCTGGGCGTTCAAGAGGTATTCACCGTAGAAAACATCCTCGCCCGTGGCGGGATTCCTGGTGAAGGCCACACCGGTTCCGGAGTCCGGTCCGATATTGCCGAAGACCATCGACTGGACATTGACGGCGGTACCCCACTCATGCGGTATGTCATTGATGCGCCGGTACTCGATGGCACGCCTGTTGTTCCAGGACTTGAAAACCGCGTTCACGGCCCCCCACAGCTGCTCATAGGGGTCCTCCGGGAAGTCAACGCCCTTCTCGCGCTTGATCAGGTCCTTGAACTGGGCCACCAGGTCCTTGAGGTCGTCAACATCGAGATCGGTGTCCCTGGTAACACCCTTTTCCTTCTTTTTGGCGGCGATCACGGTCTCGAAGGGATCCGGGATGGTGTCTTCCTGGGGCTTGAGTCCGAGCACGACGTCGCCGTACATCTGGACCAGCCTCCGGTAGCAGTCATACGCGAATCGCTCGTTGCCGCCCTTCCCCAAACCCTTCACGGTCTCATCATTGAGGCCGATATTGAGGACCGAGTCCATCATGCCGGGCATGGAAACCCTGGCTCCGGACCGGACTGAGACCAGCAGCGGGTTCTCCTTATCACCGAACCCCTTCCCCATCACCTGTTCAACCTTGCGCAGGTTGTGAAGCACTGCGGCTTCGAGTCCCTGCGGGTACTGGCCGCCGTGGGCGGTGAAATAGGCGCATACCGAGGTCGTGATCGTGAAGCCCGCCGGGATGGGGAGCCCAATCCTGGACATCTCGGCGAGGTTAGCCCCCTTGCCCCCCAGAAGATCCCTGAATGATGCATCACCGTCGGCCTTGTCGGCTCCGAAAAAGTATACGAGTCGTTCCATATTGGCTACACCCTTCCTTGAACGTCAGGTCCGTGCTCTCTTGTAGGATTGCTTTCCCGTAGGGTTACAGCTCGATTATTGCCTTAAAGGTAATACCACCTGAGGGTTGGCCGCAAGGGTTTTCCCGGCCATGCTCTCCCCACCGCCAACCGTACCCGGCAGACCCCCGTATTGAGTTTGACTTCCGGCCCGGCATGCTATTAAACTGCCCATATTGTCCTATTCGCGCACAGGTGGAGGTATGGCCGTGTGGGATAGATGTCTTCTGCTTGCAGGCGTCGCCGCCCAGGTCTTCTGCTGCGCGGCCCCGGCGAGCGGGTCAGGTACCGGGGTATTCCCGCGCAATGTGATACTGATAGTGTCCGATGCGTTGAGACCGGACGTGCTCGGTGCATATGGAGGCGAGGCCAGCACGCCATACATCGATTCACTGGCCGAAGGCGGCGTGACCTTTCTCAATGCCTTCAGCACTTCTTCATGGACAGGACCATCAAGCGTGAGCATGCTGACGGCCAATTACCCGACTTCGTACCCGTCCCTCAGGATAGTCAAGGGTGACAGGATGGTCTGGGCCTCGATGGTCCCCGATGAGGAGGTCCTGCCGGCGGAAGTCCTGCTATCGGCCGGCTTCACGACCGCCAGCTATGTAGAAAACAGGTTGGTCACCCGCAACAATGTGCTCCAGGGCTTCAGCACATTCCTGGAGTCAGCCGATCTGGAGCCACTGACGCGCGAGCTGATGGCCGAATCCCCGGTCCCCATTCCTCTTGCGGGCAAGAAGACTCCTTACCCGGTGTCGGACTATCTCATTCACCTTGGGGAGCAGGAGAGGCTATTCATGCTCATCTGGTTCCTCGACCCGCACTCGCCATACAAACCTCATTCGGAGTATATGGAAGACCTGGATTTCGACTCAACCCTGCTCCCGCGCCCTCCCCAATTCTATACGAGGGTATCGGGAATAGACCTGAAGGCACTGGCTGACAGCCTTTCCAGGATCGAAACTGATTATCTGAAGACTCTGTACCTCGGGGAGGTTGAGAGTGTTGACCGGAGAATCGGCTTCATACTCAGCATCCTGGAGGCAAGAGGGCTGCGAAAGGACACACTCATCATCCTGACATCGGATCACGGAGAGGCTTTCGGTGAACACGGCATGTTTTCCCATGGGCACGGCGGCTTCCCGAATACGCTCTGTCATGTCCCGCTGATTATCGCAGGCCCCGGTATTCCCGGGGGAAAGACCGTGACTTGTCCTGTCAGCCATCGTGGGCTGGCGCCGACCATATTGGACTTCCTCGGTATCGAGGCCGCAGACACGCCTGCCGGGAAGAGCTTTAAGGATCTCATGTATGAAGATGGGATCGACTATGGACCTGTGTACCTCGTGGATGTGACCGACAACAGTTTCGCAATACTCGATAGCAACTACAAGCTCGTGGTGAGCCGGGGGGACACTGCCCTTTACAGCATGAGGACAGACCGGGATGAAGCGAACAGCGTGGCCTCTGTTCACCCTCATATCGTCAAGGAGCTTATCACGGCGGCCGAGACAATACGCGAGAGCAACTTCCGGCGACGCGTGGAACTGGAGACAAGACAGCCGATCGCCTCAGAAAGCGACAGTCGCAAGGCCGGGATCATCGATGCGATGAGATCACTCGGCTATATCCACTAGGTTTACCGCCTAAGGCTCAAGGTTTAAGGTAAAGGACCTTTGCGGGAGCATATCCCGGCGCCTCAACTATCACCACACCCGGCGCCACCCTCCCCAGGAGCGAGCCCAGGTCGATCTCGCCCGAACCGCCGGGCCCTACCATCCGGCGTCCGATCAGGCGTCCGGAGATATCGTAGAAGGACACCGGCACACGGGTCCCCAGCCCGGCAAGGTCGATGTGAAGGCTCGTACGAACCGGATTGGGATAGACTCTGAGCCCGGGTGAGACCTGCACGTCCGGAGTCAGACCCGAGAAGGGCTGGTGATTGGAGGCATCACACGCCTGGAGAATACCCCATCCGTACAGAGTGTCCGGAGTGGCGGCCCGGGTGCCTGTGGCCTTGACGACGTTCATGACCTCCCGGGCAGTCCATGCCGGGTTCTTCTCCAGCACGAGGGCCAGGGCGCCCGCTATCAGCGGACAAGCGAAGGAGGTACCGCTACCGCGCAGGTAGTCGGTTGCCCCATAGGGATCCGCGACATATGTGGCATGGCCATGTGCCATGATGGTCGGCTTGATCCTGCCGTCATAGGTGGGGCCCTGCGAGGAGAAATACGCACGGTAGCCCAGAGAGTCAACTGCGCCCGCAGTGATTACGCTGTCACCGTCGGCGGGGGCGAGAATGTATTTCCATGCGGAGGCCCCCGAGTTACCTGCGGCGTTTACCACAACGATGCCATTGGCCGCCGCCTGGTCGGCGCAGATAGTGATGGGCGCGGTTTCCCCGTCCATGTCCTCATAGGTGTACCAGTCATTATAGCAGAGCGAGCTCGAGATTATCTGGGCCCCGAGGCTATCGGCCCATTCGGCCGCCTCGATCCACCAGTCTTCCTCGATGGGCTCTTCCTGGGACACGTCCTCAGTCTTGGCAATGATGTACTCCGCGTCATAGGCGCAACCGATCAAGACGTTGGGGGTGTACCCGGCCAGAAGTGACAGGCACATGGTGCCGTGATCGTGCTGGTAGCTCAGGTCCCCTGGTTCATTCTCGGTCACGCCGTCATCGTTGATAAAGTCCCACTCGGCGATGACGTTTACGCCGGTAAGCGCCTCATGAGTCCTCCAGAATCCTGTGTCGAAGATGGCGACGATCACGCCGTCCCCCGTATAGCCCTCCGTATGGAGATCGATGGCCTGGATCTGCTCGAGTTGCCTGTAGGATTCACCATAGAAGCCCTGAGGGGCGAAGGTCCTTCCTGCCGGCCAGGTATGGGGCATCGGGCCCTCCGCGCGCCCGGAGACACGCCTTACCGATTTCACGAAGGGAAGATCCTGGAATCCCTCCAGTTGGATTCTGTCGGCCGTCAAGCTCACGGCATTCAGCCACCTGGAGAAGGCCCTGAACTCGACTCCCTCCTGCTCGAGAGCCTTGACATACGGCCGGTAGAGCGGAAGATCTTTCTCATCGAAGGGCCTCAAGGGCCGCGCCGCCAAACGACGCCGGGTAGCAGCAGGCGTGAACTCTCCGGCAGCTTCGGCGATCTTCACTTCCAGCTGTTCTTCCGGATGCTCGCCCTTGTCCCTGAAGAACACCCAGACCGCAACCCTCTCTCCGCTCTCAGCCGTTCGCAGCCATGCTTCAACCGGCGCATCGAAAGCCGCCCCAAGGGATGTACCTGTGAGAAGAAGAGTGATCAACGCTCCGAGCGCGCGCTTTAAGGTCATAAAGCCTCCTTTGTTTTACACATATCCAATTATACCACAACCGGAGGCTTTCTGCCACACCCTGGAAACACCGGTGGTGTAACGCATTGTGCGTGGATTCGCTGCGGCCGGGAATGGGGAATGGCGATGGGGCGCCGGGAAGACACCCCAGGCGAGAATATGAGCGTGAGGAAAGAGAGCGCCCGGCAAGGACGCTCCCGAACGCGCATCCTGAGCGGAGGGGGCCTTTCCGGCGCCCCATGTTCCAGGCCCTTAAGCCCGCAGGGGCTCGAAGTTCACGAAGTCCGCGTGATGGATGATGATGGCCTCGGTAGTGCGCTTGCCCAGATCGCCTTCCTTGGAGTGATATGCGATCATGTGAAGCACTTCAAAAGGAAGGCCGTGCTTGTATGCCAGACCCTGACCCGAGAAGGGATGCCGGAGGAGCTTCCCGGCGGGGCTCTTGACCACCACGCCGCCTTCACGGACATACTCGAGCACCTTCCCCACGTCATGGAGCACCGACCCTGCCAGCAGGACATCCATGTCGATCTTCACTGCGTCGCCGTAACTGGCAGTAAGGTTCTCGGCGATACTCACCGCGGTCTTGGTGACGGCGCGAGTGTGATGTAGGAGACTGAACTTGCAGTCGGGTATGAGCAGTGTAAACGGTATGCTGTCCAGGTCCTGGGCCTTCCAGCCACCCAGATCTATGGCGTCGGCCCACACGGCGGCCACTTTCCCTCTGAGCTGTTCGTCCTTTATCATCTTGATTTCCGGGATGAGGTCAATGATCTCTTCGGCCTTCGGGCTCACTTCCTCGCTCCTTTCCCTATTTTCCTGTGACTGCCTATCCCCAGTATCCTGGCGATATTCGCCCGGGGATCATGCCTGGTCACGATCTT
>JAUXGG010000389.1 GCA_030622265.1 Candidatus Eiseniibacteriota bacterium | reverse complement strand
GCGCGGGTCAAGGTGGGGGACAAGGAATACTCTCCGCCTGAGATCGCGGCCATGATTCTTCAGAAGATGAAGCAGACCGCCGAGGACCATCTCGGCGAGAAGATCACCGACGTGGTGGTCACGGTGCCGGCTTACTTCAATGACAGCCAGCGCCAGGCCACCAAGGATGCGGGCAGAATTGCCGGTCTCAATGTGAAGCGGATCATAAACGAGCCCACGGCAGCATCGCTTGCCTACGGGCTGGACAAGAAGAAGGATGAGAAGATCGCGGTCTTCGACCTCGGTGGCGGGACCTTCGATGTCTCCATCCTCGAGATCGGCGATGGCGTCTTCGAGGTGAAGGCGACCAATGGGGACACTCACCTGGGTGGTGACGGCTTCGACCAGAAGGTGGTCGATTGGCTGGCGGTTGAGTTCAAGAAGGAATACGGCATCGATCTCAAGGCCGATCCCATGGCGCTCCAGCGCCTCAAGGAAGCCGCCGAGCGGGCCAAGTGCGAGCTCTCCAGCGCGCTTGAGACCACGATTAACCTGCCGTTCATCACGGCCGATGCAAATGGGCCCAAGCATATGAACATCACGCTGTCGCGCTCGAAGCTCGAGCAGCTGGTGGATGATCTGGTGGAGCGTACGATGGGCCCGTGCAAGCAGGCCCTGGCCGATGCGAAGATGTCGCCCGATCAGATCGACGAGGTAATCCTGGTCGGCGGACAGACCAGGATGCCCAAGGTCCAGGAAGTCGTGAAGACCATATTCGGCAAGGAACCCCACAAGGGCGTCAATCCGGATGAGGTCGTCGCCATAGGCGCGGCCATCCAGGGCGGCGTCTTAGCCGGTGAGGTCCGTGACGTATTGTTGCTCGATGTGACTCCGCTTTCTCTCGGTATCGAAACCCTGGGAGGCGTGTTCACCAAGCTCATAGAGAGGAACACCACGATCCCGACCCGCAAGAGCGAGACCTTCTCGACGGCTGCGGACAACCAGCCGGGCGTTGAGGTCCATGTGCTCCAGGGTGAGCGGGAGATGGCGTCCTATAACAAGACTATCGGCAGGTTCCATCTGACCGGACTTCCGCCCGCGCCGCGGGGAGTGCCGCAGATCGAGGTGGCATTCGACATAGACGCCAACGGCATCCTGAATGTTTCCGCCAAGGACCAGGCGACGGGGAAAGAGCAGTCGATCAGGATCGAGGCCTCAAGCGGACTCACTGAGAAGGAAATCGATACGATGGTCCATGACGCCGAGGCCAATGTCGCCGATGATAAGCAGAAGCGGGAGCAGGCCGAGATCAAAAACCGCGCGGACCATATGGTCTACGAGACCGAGAAGAACTTCAAGGAGATGGGTGAGAAGCTCTCGGCGGATGATAAGGCCAAGATCGAAGCCGCAATCGCGAGAGTGAAGGAAGCTCTCAAGGGAGAGGATTTCGACGAGATGAAGTCCTCTACCGAGGCCCTTACCACCGTGTACGGTGAAGCGGCCCAGAAGCTCTATGAGCAGGCCGGAGCCGCCGGAGCCGCCGGAGCCGGACCCGGAGGAGCCGGAGCTCCCGGAGCGGGAGGAGCCGGACCGGGGCCGCAGGCTGGAGCTGCGGACGGGCAGGGATCTGCCAGCGAGAAGGATGACGCGGTCGACGCCGATTACGAAGTGGTTGACTAAAATCGGATTTCTTCGCAGAATAGATTGGTCTTTCAAGGAGCGATCCGATGAATGAATGTCCGACCTGCGGGCGAAAAATGCGCGGCGACGCCTGTCCTTACTGTGACGAAGAGCACTTGGGTGGTGGTGATGTCGAGGCGACACCGGTCTCGGGTGAGTCGATGGTCGTTGTCTTTACGAGCGATATCAAGAGACAGGCGGATCACGCGATGAGCCTGCTCGAGTCCGAGGGGATACCTGCGTACATGGGTTCGCCTGAGAGTGAGATCGATCTGCACAGCGTCGCCGATGACATCGATGGCCAGATAGTGATCATGGTCGAGGAGGAAGACGCAGGGCGGGCCTCCGATCTGATCCAGGCGGCGGAACACGAGCTCGAAGAGGACGACGATTGACGGGCTTATTTCCTCGGTGATGATTCGAGAAGCAATGGGAGATCTACCCATGAGGCTATGGGTAGATCTCCTTTCTTTGCAGGTTCGAACCTGAATCTCAGGGCGCTCTCCATGAGCCTCCGGCCGATCTCACGGCCGGAGAGGCTGTCGGGGAGGATGACCTCTTCGGGTATGCCGTTGGCTCCTACCAGGATCTTAAGATCGACCCGGAGGCTTTTGATTCTGAGGTTTTCCAGGGTCGGCGGTACTATGAGCCGGGGCCGTGCGGGGAAGAAGATGGGCTCGGCGGTTGATGGACCCTCACCGCCTTCGAGGCCGTCTCCAGGCCCACGCCCCTCTCCGGCGCTTTCCTGGGGTGGAGCGGTTGAAGGTATGCCCGATGGTATCTCCTCGATCTTCTCAAGGTCTTCGAACTCCTCTTCAGGAATCTCCACAAAAGGCCCCGCCGGGAGGCGCAGGATCGCGATCGCCACATCGGCAAAGTCCGGAGTGAGGTCGCGTAAACATCCGCTCGAGCCTCCATGCCCGCGGGGAAAGATGACCTGGAAGATGTGGGCGGGCAAGAGGAGCAGGATGATGTGAGCTGCGAGAGAGATGGCGACCCACCTGTGGAGATTCCTTCTTGCCCGCTTCCGGCTCACAGCTCGAGCTCCGATGCTATCCTGAGCTGCGTTGCTCCCGCTACGACCTTGCCGCTGGCCTTGTCGGTCACGGCGACAACGATCTC
>JAUXGG010000211.1 GCA_030622265.1 Candidatus Eiseniibacteriota bacterium | reverse complement strand
TTGCCAACCTCGTCGCAGTGGGCGGGGACGCCGTGACCAGGCTCAATGACGATGGCCTGGACGGTGACCTCAGTCCCGGCGACAGTCTCTATACCACGCTATTCACCATTCCTGCGGGTGTCGAGCAGGGAGACCGCGAGATCTTCTTCGTCGCAAAAGACAATCTCAACATCTTGGAATCCACGATCTCGACCACCATCAAGGTGGCCAACCCGCCGGAGTTCATTCTCACTGTGCTGGATGAGATCGGCGATGATCACGGCCCCAACCTCAGGGCCGATAATGGCAATCCCATCGACGGCCTTTACTACTTCTATCCCACCAACGGTGTCTTCGACAAGGGCACGTGGGATCCGGCGAGACAGACCTATGTCGGAGGGGTATACGACCTGGAGCGCGTGGACCTCTTCATAGACGGCTCCTTCCTTGTCTTCCGGGTCAAGGTGGGCAATGTGCCCACTTCCGAGGAGGTGGGATGGAATGCCCCCAACCCGGGCCCGACCTGTACCAACCCATTCAAGGCCGACTTCAACCTTCAGAAAATAGACGTTTACATAGATTCCAACGAAGGCGGCGGTGCGACCGCGGGCCTTCCATTCCGCTTCGTCGACGTATCGAGGAACGATGCCTGGGAGTATGCCATCGCCATCGAGGGCTGGTACCGGTCGCTTATCATATCCAATGGCGAGAACTCCACCTCCTTCTGGACCTTGAGAAAGCAGACCAACCAGGTCGACTTCTGCAATGATTTCGTGGAGGACTATGTCGATGTGAAGGTCGCGCTCAGCTCGATCGGCAATCCCACGGTCGAGGAGATCAAGAAGTGGGATTTCATAATCACCATGCACAGTCACGACGGCGAGAGCAATGACCAGAACTTCGGCGGGTCGCGCTGGGTCAACCAGGGCACCAGCGAGTGGCAGTTCGGGGGCGGCCGTGAGGGCGAGGCAGGAAGGGAGCGCGATCCCAACCTGATGGACATCGTCACCATCGTCGGTGAGGGCAAGGACCCCGGAAGGCCCCAGGAAGAGATGCTCAATTACCTGCTTCCCGATGCCGTGAACCGCTTCGACAGCGGCCGCACCGCCTGCATTATAGAGGCCACCTTCTCCGAGGACATATCGCCGCCTGTGATCGTGCCTTTTCCCACCGACGGCTTTGCTCATAACCCCTGGTATGTGCTCGAGCACTGCCCGGCGGCGTTCTATACCGCGGTCTTGGACCAGAGCAGCCTGGACCGGGTCGATTTCTACTGGCGTCCGCTTGATGAGAGCGCTCTCAACAGGGTCGACATGGTCGAAATCTATGAGAGCATCTGGATCGCCGACATCGACCCCGACGAGCTCCGGTCCGCCGTCCCGTCGGTGGAGCTGGTGGACGGCACCATGGGCAAGCCCTTTGAGGCCAAGATCGAGGCCGAGGATGAGTATGGGAACATGTCCCAGTCCTCGCTCTTCACTTTCGCCATACCCGATGAGAATCTCTCCGAGCAGACTCTCACCGGTTTCCCGCCCGGCTCTGGCGCCATCTTCTATGACGGCACCATCATGTTCACTCCGGAATCCTGGGGTGCGGTAGACAGCTACGACAGTCTGGACATAACGCTTATCCCGCTCGGGCAGACGGGTGAGAACACCATAGACATATCAGGCAAGCGCGCCTCGATGGATTACCTCGATGTGACCCGCGAGATAGAGATCGACGGCTACAAGGATGGGATAGCCGAGAAGCTCGAGACATTCGGTGAGCCCCTCTCGGTCGCGCTTCATTACCCTGGCTATGAGGTCCCGTCCGATCCCAAGCAGATCGGGATGTTCCAGTACGAGCACTCGACCAACAGGTGGGTGACCCTGTATGGCAAGGTCAATGAGCTCGGCAATGCCATCGCGGCCGACCTCGCCACCGCGGGCACATACGCACTCTTTGCCGACACCCGGCTCTCGTACGACTTGAGTGAGGGACTCTCGGGCGTGATGGCCGAGCCAAACCCGTTCTCACCCAATGACGACGGGCTTTACGACTTCACCCGCATCGGCTTCTATCTGGCCCGTGACGCGGACTGGGTTACCGTGGAGATCTACGACATCTCGGGTGAAGAGGTCCGAACCATCACCTGGCAGCAGGGACTGACGCTTACCGGCAGGAACTCCTTTGAGATTATCTGGGACGGCAAGGACGACGAAGGTCGGCCTGTGCCATACGGCATATATATCGCAAGGCTGGAAGTGCGTTTCAAGGTGTCCCCGTTTAATGAGCGGGACAATATCTCGATAGTGGTAATAAGGTAGTCGCAACAAGGTAGCGGCAATAGTGCAGGAGAAAGCAATGCGGTTTGTCTTAAGCCTGATCCTGGTCATCATCCTCGCCGGGTCCGCGTCCGCGGGCTTCGTAAGCATCGAGGAGGGGGCCAGGGCGATGGCGATGGGTGGAGCGTTTACCGCCGTCGCCGATGACGCGACCGCCATCATGTGGAACCCCGCGGGCAGCGCCCTTGCCGGCGGTTTCAAGTTCACCGGCATGAGGACAAAGCTCTTCTCGGTCAGCGGGCTGAGCGAGGACTGTATCTCCCTCAATTACGGGGGATGGGAAAAAACCGGTGTGGGATTCGGATGGACCCGCTCGGCGGTCGAAGACGTCTATTCTGAAAACACTTTCGTCCTGGGAGGCGGCCGGTCTTTCCTTGAGAGGCGCCTGGCCGTGGGCGGAGCGCTCAGGGTCTACAGGGTCTCGGCGCCGGGCTATGAATACTATAATGATCCCAGTTTTCTTGGGGATGATACCGGGTATGCCCTCGATATCGGAGTGCTCTACGCCAATCCGAAATGGGCCCTTGGCTGCGTGATGCGCAACTTGGGCGAGCCCGAGCTCAAGCTCATAGAGACCACCGAGGATCCGGACCCGATCTACCGGGAGCTCAGGGTCGGCGGAAGATACACCATCAGGGAAGTGGTCCTCTTAACGGGCGAGATCCGAAGGGCCCACGGCGCGGCCGGTTATCTGGATGGAAAGACGAGTTACAATCTCGGCACCGAGATATGGTTCTTCGATGTATTTGCCTTGAGGACCGGGTTTCACAGGAGCAAGGCGACTGCCGGGCTGGGGCTGAAGATCGACTGGCTCACTATCGATGCTTCTCTGATCTCAGCCAGGCGCCCCGGCAACATTTACCGTCTGGCACTTACGCTGGACTTCTGACGGTTTGGAGGGTGGTTTGAAGCGATTTTTGGGCCTGATCATTCTGGGAGTGTTGGTCTTCCAGGGTGTCTGCCAGGGAGCCACTTCGCTGGAGGGCTATTCGGAGTTCTTCGGCGAGCTCTATGGTGAGTCCAGGCGTTGGCGCTTCAACAATCCTCAGTTCCTGGCCGAGCTCCGGTTCCGGAGCAGCCCCTGGACCGACACCGAGGTCTATCTCAAGACCCAGGCCTTCTCCAACAGGTGGGACAATTATGTGTGGGAGAACTTCCTGATGGTGAGGGAAGGCCACCTGAAGTTCAGAAGCCGCCGGATAGAGAGTTATCTCTTCTATGGCCAGGACCGTTTCTGGCTCGGCGAACCCCTGCTCAACATCGTGAGCAATGACATCATTAAGGACGACGATTACGGGCCCAAGGCCCAGGGCGTCAGGGTTGACTTCTGGGACCTCTGGGGCATTTCCGGCTCAGGCTTCTTCAGTGACAAGAGCACGGCCTACCCGGCCACGTTCTGGCCCATATTCCCAACCGGTCCCGACCAGGCCAAGGGCGACATAGTAAGCTCGGACGACTTCAGGGGCATTCGTGTCAAGCGCACATTCTTAGGCAACCGTTACCTGCTGGGCGGGACCTATGCGAGGAAGGAATACGGAAGCGGCAGGGACGATTTTGATGAGTCGTTCGCCCTGGACTTCGAAGTGAATTTCGGCGACATTATCAGCTCCCTCAAGCCGTACGGGACCATCACCCTGGTGGGCGAGGGGGGCAAGAACATATCGGTCTATACCGGGGATGATGACCCCCTTGGCTATAAGCTCGAGCTCCGGGGTTTGGGATACCGGGGCCTTTCGTTTATCGGCAATGTCTACGATTTCGACAATGGCTTCTACACACTCGGCCTGGCCAGGGGAGACATCTGGGAGAACAATGGCCACGGCGGCCACTACCTGCAGATTGATTACAGGGTCCCGATGAAGGAGATCAACCTCAAGGGTTGGCACTTCAAGGACAAGCCCCACGACGACACCATCGACCCGCGCCCGCGCGAGGAAAACGGTGTCCAGGCCTGGATCAGGTTCGTACGTAACTTCACCGGCCTGGTGGAGTATAAGAGACACATCAACAAGGATGGGACCTGGCCCAATCTGTTCCTGGCTATTCAGGGCGAGAACCGCCTGGTGCGGATCCGGACCACATACCGGATCAAGGACATCAATACCAGGTATGAAATCAGTGCTTACGGCTTCG
>JAUXGG010000169.1 GCA_030622265.1 Candidatus Eiseniibacteriota bacterium | reverse complement strand
GGGCCAGGCCGCCACGCTTGCCGAGTCGATGGCCGCCGCCCCGGGGGGGATCGCCGCGCTCTCGGACCACCCCGGATACGCCCGCACGCTCGCCGACATCCTGGGAAGCGATCGGGTCTGGGTCGAGGTAACACCCAATATACAGGGCGCATCCCGCATACGCGCCTCGCTCACGGAGGCAAAGAGCGCGGGGCTCAAGGCCCTGGTCACCTGGGAGGTTCTCTGTCTCGATGCCTCCGAGGAGAGGACCTCGAGGGTCTTAAAATCGATCGCCGATGGCAATCTCTTCAACCAGACACGGCTCGCGGCGTCGCACGCATCCTTCGGGGCCTCGCAGGGAATCGGGATCGTGGAGAGACAGCACCCCGGCCTCCTGGCCGAGACCGTGAAGGTCGCCGACATGGTCGATCTCAATCTAGACATTGGAAAGCCCCATTTCCCGCATGCCGAAAGGACGCCCGAGGCATCGTTCGCCTCGCTCAAGGGGCTCACCGAAGCCGCCCTATCATCCAGGTATAACGGTAACCGCCCACGGGCCTTAAGACGCCTGCAGGTCGAGCTCGATGTCATAAGGAAGCTCGGGCTCTCGGACTACTTCCTGGTGGTCCGCGAGATCACCGAATTCGCCAGGAGCCGGTCCATCGCCACAACCGGGCGTGGCTCGGGCGCCGGCTCCCTGGTGTCATACCTTTTAGACATCACCCAGGTCGATCCCATCGCCCATGGTCTGCTCTTCGAGCGCTTCCTGAATGAACACCGCCCGGACTATCCGGATCTCGACATCGATATATCCTGGAAGCGAAGGGACGACGTGATCGACTTCGTCTACAAGCGCTACGGGACCTCGAATGTCGCCATGATTTCGACCCACAACTGCTTCGAGCTCCGCTCGGCGGCCCGCGAGGCGGCCAAGGTCTTTGGCCTGAGTCCCTACGAGGCGCAGTCTTTATCAAGCCGGCTGCCCTACCACGCCTCCGATGACGGCGCCGAGCAGATTGAAAAAGTGCTCGAGACCGTAAGGCCCGAGCTGGCCTTGACCAGCCGCAGGCAGATCGCCAGGGCGGCCACCTCCATCATGGGCTTTCCCCATCACACCGGAATTCACTGCGGCGGAATCGTGATCTCCGACCGGCCCATGACTTACTACACGCCCCTCGAGATGGCCGCCAAGGGTATACAGGTGACCCAGTTCGACATGCACGCGATCGAGAAGATAGGCCTGGTGAAGATCGACCTCCTGGGCAACCGGGCCTTGAGCGTCATAGAAGAAGCAAAGTCCGACATAGAGAACAGCTATCAGATAAAGGTAATGATCGAGCCGGACGACGCCCGGACCGGGAGCCTCATCACGCGGGGCAAGACCCTGAGCTGCTTCCATCTCGAGTCGCCGGCGATGCGCAACCTCTTGGCGATGCTCAAGGCAAAAGATCAGGACGATGCCACGCTTGCCCTGGCACTGGTCAGGCCAGGCCCGTCGGCGGGAGGAATGAAGGAACGCTTCATACAACGCCGCTTCAATGAAGACTCCCTCTCTCGAAATAGTGGCAGGCGTGGCACGTCCTACCATCTTCCAGTTTACCAGGAAGACGTGATGCGGATAATAAGCAGCACCACGGGTGTGAGCCTCGCCGAGGCTGATATCCTGAGACGCGAGATCAAGCAAGGGGACTTGAGCGACCGTGAGCTCGAGCGCAAGTTCATGTTCCTGGCCGACACCGTCGGGATGGAACGTGAGCGCGCCACGGACGCCTGGCGCCAGGTCCGCCGGTTCGCGGCCTATAGCTTCCCCAAGGCTCATGCCGCTTCCTATGGGGTCCTGGCCTATGCCTCAGCCTATCTTAAGGCCAACTTCCCCCTTGAGTTTTACGCGGCCTGCCTCAGGAACCACGCCGGGATGTACCCCACCTGGGCGCACGTGAACGAGGCCCGGAGGCTCGGAATCGAGGTGCTGCTCCCATCGGTGAACGAGTCCGGTAAGGACTTCACGATAGAGGACGGAGCCATACGTACCGGACTCGGCGTGATAAAACATCTCGGCCGGCATACTCTTGAGCGGATCCTCAACGAAAGGAAGGGAAGGCCCTTCCGGACGCTTTCGGATTTCCTGGCCCGGGTCGTGGCCAACAAGGATGAAGTGTCTGCCCTTATCACCTGCGGGGCGATGGATGGAATCATAAACGACAGGTGCTCGGCGCTCGCAGGCTACATGGCCTACAAGGGTGACACGGCCACCCTCGGGCAGCCTCGTCTCGACTTCTACTGCGAAGACATATCGCTTCCCACGCACAGCTTCAAGCCGCTACAGATGAGGCGGATGGAACACGACATCCTGGGCTTCTCACCCCTGGTTCATCCGATCGAGTTCTTCAAAGACCCCGAAGAGGGGAGGCCGGGATCCAATAATGGTACGGCCAGAGTCCTGGGTCTCCTGGCCGCGATGAGACACTTTAAGTCGGATGCTACCGATCTATACTTTCTTACGCTCGATAATGCCGCCGGCCTCCACGAGTGCACCCTGCCGAGGGAGGCGCTCACCCGGCGTCTCGAGATGGGACAGGGCTACGCGGTCACCGGCCAGACCACCCGCCGGTTCGGGGTCCCGAACCTCCGCGCCCGCTCCATTATGGCATTGCCCGAGAGCAAGGTGTGAGGGCCTCAGGGTGCGGGCCTTCTCAATCCTGAAGATCGAGGGTGACACTCTGTATTTCTCCAGCCACAATATGGGGGCGACATTCCAGCAGCTCGAGCAGGTCGCGTACGCCGAATGGATATCCATGGATCCCCAGACCTGGACGGCTTGAATCTCGCAGACGTGCACAAGAAACCACTCAAAATAAGGGGCGTCAGTGTATACAACTAACTCGCATTGTAACTGACCTTGTTGTAACCAGTTAGACCATTCAGACCGCGTTCGCAAAATAAACTCACGATAGACGCAGGGTTGCCACCGGCCTGGCCTTGAATACCAGAGAAGTAATCAGCTCAATAAGGAAGCCATAGACGATCCCCATCACCAGTGAGCCCAGTGCGATCTTGGCATCATCCATCGTGGCGACAGCCATCGGAATGCTTCCTATGGCGCCGAGCACGATGCCGTGCATCCACCACTTGAGTCTCAAGGCGCTGATCCCGATCATGAAACCCGTCAGGGTACGGCTCAGCACGATGTTCCACTTGACCGCGCTCGTCAGCGGTTCACCCACCTCGGGGTTTGAGGCGGCAAGAAACAGGCATACGAGTCCGAACACGAATCCAAGAACAGTGGCAAGAATCACCCGCCTGGGTGTCAGCATAATGAGCCTCCTTTCCATACTTGGCATCACATACGGCACTCAGTTTACCGGAGCCACGCTGAGCTTAAGTGGAAGGGTGGAGGGCATTCAAGCTCAAAATGCTGAGGTCCGGCTGACGGGATCTCGCAGGTCCACTTCAGCCAAAGTGTTAGGGCATATGGGATTAGGTCGCTCCGTGAGCCTGCTGTTCGGCACTCTCGACTGGTATTATATTCTGCTTGACGTGATTGTCGCACTCTGTTACGTTTGCAGGAGTTAGCCAAATGTCGAGTTAGAGCTTATTCGGAGACTTGGAGCGGGCATAACTCAGTGGTAGAGTATCAGCTTCCCAAGCTGAGGGTCGGGGGTTCGAATCCCCTTGCCCGCTCCAGTATCTTGATTGTAGGGAGGTCTGTTTGGTAGCCCTGAAGGTATCCAAGAAAGGTGCGGGGGCCAGGACGTCCAAAGGGGTCAAGGTAAGTCATGTGAGGTCGGCCTCGCCCGCCGCCAAGGCAGGACTTAAGGCCGATGACATTATAGCTGAAGTCAATGGCAAGAAGGTCGCTGATTTCCTCGACATCTTCGTCGCAGCTTTTGAGGATCGCCTCGCGCTCAAGGTGCGCCGGGCAGGCAAGGACAAGAACCTTGAGGTAAAGCGCGTTAAGGGACAGAGCCTCGGAGCTGAACTCGAGGCGGGCAAGCCCACGGTCTGCAATAACAATTGCGTGTTCTGCTTCGTGGATCAGATGCCGCGGGGCTTAAGACAAGGTCTTTACCTTAAGGATGAAGATTACCGCTTCTCCTTCTTACACGGCAATTACCTCACCCTGACCAATCTCTCGCCCAAGGATGAGAAACGCATCATCGACATGCACCTCTGGCCCCTCTATGTCTCGGTACATTCGACAGACGAAGACGTGCGGGCAAGGCTTATGGGGAAGAAGCCCGGGGAAGACGTCATTTCGATTCTCGACCGCCTGGGAAGTGAGGGGATCGGGTTCCACACGCAGGTCGTGGTGGTCCCCGGGATGAACGATGGCGTGAAGCTCGGACGGACCCTGGCGGATCTCTGTTCCCGTCATGACTTCATCCTGTCGGTCAGCGTGGTCCCGGTGGGGCTTACATGCCACAGGGAAGGGCTGCCGCCCTTGAAGATGGTGAATTCAGCTCTTGCCGGCGAGATCGTCGCCGTGATCCAGAAGTTCCAGGATGAGATGCGCCGGGCAACCTGGCGGGGTGTGGTCTATGCTGCGGACGAGCTCTTCCTTCTCGGCGGATTGGATATACCACCAGGTTCCTACTACGATGACTATCCCCAGACCGACAACGGTGTGGGGCTGATGCGCATGCTGCTTGACAGTGCAGAGGGACTCCGGCTCCCGGCGGCGCTTAAGGGTAAGAAGATGGCATTTGTGACCGGCGCGCTTGCCGCGCCCCATATCGAGAAGATCACCTCCACGCTATCTAAGCGGGGATTTAAGGTGGATGTGATAGCCGCCGCAAACAGGCTGTTCGGACCCATGGTCACGGTGAGCGGACTTCTCTCGGGTGCGGACATGCTGGACGCCTTGCCGGACGCGAGCGAATACGATGCCGTGGTACTGCCACCCAATGTGCTTAATGCAGACGGTGTTACCCTGGATGACATGACCATCAAGGATATGAGCGACAGGCTTGGACTCCCCGTGCTAGTGGGTGATTATGATTTCAAGGAAACCCTTAAGAGGCTTAAGAATGAGCTCACAGGATAAGCAGATAGATACAGGCTCCGATGGCGCGGAG
>JAUXGG010000351.1 GCA_030622265.1 Candidatus Eiseniibacteriota bacterium | reverse complement strand
GGGAAATAGCGGGGTCGGGTATGGGATTGTGAATTCACAATCCGGTACCTGACCCCGCTTCGGTGAATTTCAGGCTTTGGGGGAGGATCTTGACAGTCCAGGGGCTGCTGGGTAGAGTGAGGCATGAGATATCGTGGATTTCAGCGTGTGAGCGTTCTGCTTGTACTCGCAGGGCTTGGGCTGTCCCTCATGGGCCCCGTTTAACCCTGCTCTACCTTTGTCCTGGAAGATCGGGACCATCTTGTCTTCGGGAGGAACCTCGACTGGTTCACGGGGTTGGGAATGGTGGTGGTGAACAAGCGGGGAGTGAGCAAGACGGCAGTGGTCCCTGGAGAGCAGAACCCGGCTTCCTGGGTCTCGAAGTACGGCAGCATTACCTTCAACCAGATTGGTCGGGAGTATCCTTTCGGAGGGATGAATGAGGCTGGTCTGGTGGTGGAGCAAATGTGGCTGGATGCGACCGAATACCCGGAGCCGGACAGCCGGCCCGTGGTAGGGGAGCTCCAGTGGATACAGTACCAGCTGGACAACTTCAGCAGCGTGGCAGAGGTGATCGCCAGTGATTCCCTCGTCAGGATCTGTTCTGGGGGCGCTACACTTCATTACCTGGTGTGCGATAGGGAGGGCAATGCCGCGACGATCGAGTTCATCGAGGGCAGGATGATTGCCCACACCGGGGAGGAACTGCCCGCGAGGGTGCTTACCAACAGCACCTACGCGGAGTGCCTGGGGTATCTTAAGCAGCACGTCGGGTTTGGGGGCGGTACCCCGATGCCCGATTCACGAGCCTCGGAGGACCGGTTTGTCCGGGCGGCCGCTGCGGTGAAGAACTACAACTCCGAGGTTCCCAGCGATGTGGCCATAGAGGATGCCATCATAGAGCCCGTCGACTATGCCTTCCAGACTCTGGAATCGGTAGCCCAGGGCGACGCGACGCGGTGGAGCATTGTCTATGATATCCCTGAGGGCAGAATCCACTTCCGCACCCTGGTGGGTCCGGACATCAAGACAGTGCGCCTTGATGACTTCGACTTCGGATGCGAGAGCCCGGTTAAGGTCCTGGACATACACTCCGAAGCGGCTGGCAGCGTGAGCGCGGACTTTGTGGATTACACTACCGCGGCCAACCGGAAACTGGTCGAGGCCACATTCGAGCAGTACACGGAGGCCGGCCTTTTTGGACAGATGCCAGGCGAGGAGACCATTGACCGGTTCGCCAACTACCCCGAAACTCTGCCCTGCGCCCATCCAGAGGACCAGTAGGTCAGCAATAATCCATATTAGGTAAGGAGTGTAATTGTATGTAAAATAGCGAATTACAGAAAACCAATATCAAGGAGTGAATGATGGGAACCAGGAAGCGATGTGCGTGGGCGGAGGGTTTGGGGCCGGATTATCAGAAGTACCATGACGAGGAATGGGGGGTGCCGGTACATGATGACCAGGTGTGGTTCGAGTTCATCGTCTTGGATGGCGCCCAGGCGGGACTTAGCTGGAGCACCATCTTGAAGAAGCGTGAGAATTACCGGAAAGCCTTTGCCGGGTTCGATCCGGTGAAGGTAGCGCGGTTTGACAAGCGCAAGATCGAGCGGCTCCTCAAGGACCCGGGGATAGTCCGCAATCGCCTCAAGGTGGAGAGCGCCGTCAAGAACGCAAAGGCCTTCTTGAAGATCCAGAAGGAATTCGGGAGATTCGACGCTTATATATGGCCCTTCGTGGGGGGAAGACCAAAGCAGAACCGCTGGCGGACGCTCAAGCAGATCCCCGTCGAGACGGCCGAGTCCAAAGCCATGAGCAAGGATCTTAAAGGACGGGGTTTCAGCTTCGTGGGGCCCACCATCTGCTATGCCTTCATGCAGGCCGCCGGCATGGTGAACGACCACCTGGTCACCTGCTTTCGCCACAAGCAGCTCAGATGAGGGTATTCAGCTTCATCGATACCTGACCCCCATATGTGCATCAAAGTTGGAGTGGTGTGGTGGTTGACAGGGGTGGGGGGAAGGTGCTAAGTTGAAGCACCAATGGGGATTAGAACGAGGATTAGACGGAGGTTCGAATGCAGGTAACCAAAGATACGATCATTGACGAGGTGCTCAAGGCTCATCCGAATGCAATGCAGGTTCTGATGAAGTATAATCTTGGATGCGTTGCATGCATGGGAGCGACCCAGGAGTCGCTCGAGCAGGGCGCGCGCATGCATGGCATCGATCCGGAACCATTAGTGAAGGAGCTCAATGAGCTCTTCGGTGAGCAAAAGCCAGAAGAGAAGTGAGGCGCCGGGACCGTTAAGCGCCGGTATAAGAGCACTTCCAGGTGTAGGCACTAAGCGCGAAGATCTCCTGCGGGGGCTAGGTATAGCGACCGTGGGAGATCTTCTTGTTTTCCCCCCGCGCCGCTATATCGATCGCAGCACCTTCTCAAGCGTTGAGGACCTACGTAACGGAGAGGTCCAGACCGTGGTCGGTACCGTCCTCCGCAGTGAATCCAAGCTCATCAGGCGCAGGCGTCTCTTTATTGTCCATATCGAGGATAATACAGGCAAGATGCGCTGCGTCTGGTTCAACCAGGCTTACTTGAGGACCGTCTTCCGTCCCGGGACCACGTTCGTTTTCAGCGGCAAGAGCCGCGTGGACAGGTTCGGCCGGTCCATGGTGCACCCTGAGTATGAGGAGGCCGATTCCGAGCTGCTCCACACCGGAAGGGTGGTCCCTGTGTATCCCACGCGTTCGGGCCTTGGCCAGAAGCAGCTGAGGGCGCTCTCGCGTTATGCCCTGGACCACTACCTCGAGGATGTCTCCGACTGCCTCCCGGGCTCGATGCGGGAAGAACTGGGCTTGGCGCCTCTTGATTATGCTCTTGAGAACCTTCACTTTCCCGCGCATATCTCGCAGGCCGAAGTTGCGCGGAAGAGACTGGCCTTTGACGAGGTCCTGGTTTTTCAGACCCTGTTTGCCCTGTCCAGGCTTGAACGGAGCGAGAGTGATTCGCCGGCATGGCTCACCCAGGAGACGGTCAAAAAGTTTACCGGCGAGCTTCCCTTCGAGCTGACCCTATCACAGGCTGAAGCTCTTAAAGTCATACTGGAAG
>JAUXGG010000386.1 GCA_030622265.1 Candidatus Eiseniibacteriota bacterium | reverse complement strand
CTCCGGGAAAGGCCCACTTCTGCTTCAATATGAAGAAGATCAGACTCCAAGACGTATACCGGTCGCTGGATGAAGGGATCTATGAAGTGACCGTCGATCCTGAGATAATGGCGAAGGCCCGCACTTCGCTTGAACGGATGATCTCTGCCAAGTTATAGAGGAACCATCGACTTGGACAGGTACGCACGACATTCAGTCTTACCCTGGTTTGGGCCCGGCGGTCAGCAAGAGCTCGGCGAGAGCTCGGTTCTCATTGTGGGTTGTGGCGGTACGGGGTGCGCATGTTCGGCCTTTCTGGTGCGCGCGGGAGTCGGGACGGTCCGCATAAGTGACCCTGACGTCGTGAGTTCCACAGACCTTCACAGGCAGTTGCTCTATACCGAGGATGATGTGGAGAAGGGGAGACCGAAGTCGGTTGCGGCTCGGAAGCGCCTCGGGGCGGCCAATTCCACGGTCGTGCTCGAGGCCGTGGAGGAGAGGTTTGATACCTCAAGCGTGGCCGGGCTGATTGAGGGTATCGATCTGCTCGTCGATTGCAGCGACAGTTTCGAAACCAGAATGCTGATAAATGATGTCTGCCTCAAGTACTCCATACCCTGGATCCACGGCGCATGTGTTGGAACGGCCGGCATCGTGATCCCCTTCCCCGGAGGGGAATCTGCCTGCTACAGATGCATTGTGGATCACATTCCCGCTCCCGGGTCGGTTCCTACGAACGAGGAAACAGGCATTCTCGGCCCCGTCGCGGGCATGACCGGTTCGCTGGAGGCCGCCGAGGCCATCAAGATGCTCCTGAGGCCGGACGCGGTGACCCAGCGGATAGTCCACTTCGATACTTGGTTGCACTTGTATGAAAGCATCGAAATCCGCCGGAAGCCAGGCTGCCCCGTGTGTGTAGGCCGGAGATTCGAGTACCTGTCCGGCCGGGAAACCCGCTGAGGCCGCCGATGGCCCGAACCGCCGTACTCATGAGCGGAGGCGTGGATTCCTCGCTGGCCGCGTGGCTCCTCAAAGATGCGGGAGAGGATCTAACCGGCATCACGGCGAAGATGTGGGAGGGCGGCTCCGGGTGCTGTGACCTCGATGATATCTACCGGGCCGAGAGAGTATGCCACAGGCTCGGCATTCCGCACGTGGTTCTCGATCTCACCTCGAGTTTCGAGCGCTATGTCGTTAAACCCTTTGTCGAATCCTATATGGGCGGACAGACGCCAAATCCCTGCGCGGAGTGCAACAGGGAGGTCAAGATGGGCAGGCTTGTGGGCCGCCTGCTCCGCGCCGGTTTCGACCGGGTCGCCACCGGCCACTATGCCTCCATAGGGTTCCGCGAGGGGCGCCCCCTGCTTTGCGAGCCGCGCGACAGAGAGAAGTCGCAGATCTACTTTCTTTCTCTCGTCCGGCCGGAGATTCTCGACTCCCTTGAGTTTCCGCTTAAGGGCCTGAGCAAGTCTGAGGTTAGCGCCAGGGTGAAGGACCTCGGACTGCCCGTCAGGCAGGGAGAGAGCCAGGACCTTTGCTTTGTAGGTTCAGGACGGTATGACGAGCTGCTGGAAGCCCGCTCCGGAGGTTCCGGGCCCGGCGAGGTCATCGACACGGGCGGACACGCCGTGGGAACGCACAGGGGCCACCAGGTCTACACCATCGGCCAGCGCTTCGGCCTTAAGGGCAAGCGGTACTATGTCATTGAGAAACGGGCCGAAGAGAACCAGATCGTAATAGGTGAAAGACATGAAGCCATGATGAGCACCATAGGTGCGAGCAGGCTCAACCTGTTTGTGCCTCTGGATTCGATCGATGGGTCCCGCCTCAAGGTCAGGTACCGCTATAACTCGCCTGCTGTCGGCGCCAGCATCCTCGAGACCTCGCCTGAGTGCCTGAGGGTCTCCACTGCAGAGCCCTGCTTTGCCCCGGCGCCCGGCCAGATCCTTGCCGGTTATGAGGGCGACTGCCTCATCTTCGGCGGCATCATCGAGACCGCCGCCGAGTAAGGCGGTTGCGCCCGGCCTGTGCACCAGGCCCAAAGGCCTTAAGTCGATTCCCGCGGTGACGATACAAGGGAAAGGAGTACGCTCAAAAAAAAGGGGGAATAGTACCGTGGCCCAGACAAACAAGGTTGCCCTGCGCTATAAGGACGGGCGAGTGATCAAGGGTACCACCCAGGATTTCATGCCCGGCAAACCCATCTTTCATATCCATGCCGCAGGTCAGGACCAGCCCGACGAGGTCAAGGCCGAAGATCTGAAAGCGGTCTTCTTTGTCAAGAATTTCGCCGGCCGGCCGGAATACAGCGAGAGCAGGGAGTTTCCCGAGAAACCGCAGGCCGGTAAGGGGCGTAAGATATCTATCCTTTTTAACGACGGCGAGTTGCTCACCGGCTACACCCTGGGTTATGATCCCAAGCGGCCCGGTTTCTTCGTCATGCCCACAGATGAGATGTGCAATAACGAACGGGTCTATGTTTTGAGATCTGCCGTTCAGGAAGTGGGTTTCGGAGTGAAGGCCGATACCCTGAAGACCCAGGTCAAGGCGAAGAGCAGAATAATAACCCTTTAACCGCCCCTCCTGCTATTGCGGGAAGCACAGGCGCCGCATGGTACGCCGTCGCGACGACGGCGCGCTCGACATCTTGTCCACCCCGCCCAGCGGAACGCCTATTCCTAACCCCACGCACCCGGTCGGTTGGACTGGAAATGATCCTGCGAACCGGGTAGTATTAACAGGCATGCTGGCAGATTGAGAAAAGGTGAGGTGGTAAATGGCCAAGAAGCTTGCTGTGCTAACTGCCGGGGGCG
>JAUXGG010000401.1 GCA_030622265.1 Candidatus Eiseniibacteriota bacterium | reverse complement strand
GACCTTCCTGGCAATGCTCGAGCTCCTGAGGCTCAGGGTCGCAAAGGTGAAGCAATCCAAGCCCTTCGGACAGATCTGGATTCAGAAAGTAGTTAAGGAGAGAGGTGATGGAGGAACTTAAGCGGATAGTGGAGGCGCTGCTCTTCGCGTCCCCCGACCCACTGAGCGTGAGGCGGATCAAGTCGGTTGTCCCGGGGCTTGAAACCGACCAGGTGATAGAGACCCTGAATGAGCTTAAGATCGACTATGCAGATGATACGCGGTCGTTCCAGATCGTGGAAATAGGGGGTGGCTACCAGCTCACCACCAAGGCCGATTATGCGCTCTGGGTGGGAAAGCTGGTTGAGACCCGGGGCAAGCAGCGCCTCTCGCGGGCCGCGCTTGAGACCCTGGCCATCGTTGCCTACAAGCAGCCTGCACTCCGCACGACCCTGGAGGGTATTCGCGGAGTCAATGTGGACGGGGTTCTGCGCACACTGATGGAGCGCGATCTGGTCCGGATAGTGGGAAGGGCCGATGGACCGGGACGCCCGCTTCTATTTGGAACGACCAGGGATTTCCTGATGCAGTTCGGGCTGAGCAAGCTCGCCGACCTCCCCGGGATTGAGGAGATTGAGGAGCTGGTCGGCCGGACGTCTGAGATGCCTGCGGATGATGTTTCCGAGGGCGAAGAGGATCCTGGGGTGGAAGAGCCTCCCGGGTCCAAGGAGATTCCCGAAGCGGTAGAGGAGTCAGGGGCCGAAGAGCCTCCCGGGTCCAAGGAGATTCCCGAGGTGGTAGAGGAGTCAGGGGCCGAAGAACCTCCCGGAGACGAAGAGGATCCTGAGGCCGAAGAGGTTCCCGAAGCGGATGCCGAGTAAACTGAGACTGAATAAGTACCTTCGCGATTGCCGGCTCGGCTCAAGAAGGAAATGCGAGGAGCTTGTTCGCGAGAGCCGAGTGACCCTTAATGGGGAAGTGGTGAGTGAGGTCGGGACCCTGGTGGATACCGGGGCCGACGAGGTCAAGGTCGATGGGCAGGTGGTCGAGCCCTTTACCGATCTGATCTATGTTATCGCGAACAAGCCACGCGGTGTGGTGGTGACCGGAAGCGACCCGCAGGGAAGAAGCACCTTCTATGATGCGATCGAAGGGTTGCCTGAAGGTCTCTTCAGCGTGGGCCGGCTGGACATGGACTCTGAGGGGCTGCTTCTTTTGACTAATGACGGTAAGCTGGGGTTCAGGCTGAGTCATCCCCGGCACGAGGTCGAGAAGGTCTACCACGTGCGTCTGGACAGAACCGCCGGTGATGACTTGGTAGCCAGGCTCAAGGGCGGTGTCGAGATTGAGGACGGGCCGGCCCGGGTCAAGGAGGCCAGGATATTGGAGGGTGGCGAGAAGCCGACGCTCGAGCTGACCCTCACGGAGGGACGGAAACGGGAGATAAGACGTATGTTGACGGCCTGCGGATTCGGAACATGGTGGCTGAGGCGGGTGCGCCTCGGAACGGTCGAGCTCGGTGACCTTCCCTCCGGAGCCTGGAGATATCTTGAAAGGGACGAGGTGCGAGGCTTAAGAAGGCTGGTGGAAGAGGCCTATCTAAAGAAGGTAAAGGAGAACCGGGAGTGAGAAAACCTGTGGTAACCATAGACGGCCCTGCCGGATCTGGTAAGAGCACCACTGCCAAGATGGTTGCCAGGAAGCTCGGCTACACATATCTGGATACGGGCGCCATGTACCGGGCCATGACGGTTAAGGCCCTCAAGACAGGCGTCGATCTTGATGATCCTGATGCCCTGGCGCGGCAGGCACGAGAGACCGACATGGCCATAAGGCCCGACCCGGATGGGACACGGGTGATACTGGATGGGATAGATGTGACCGATGAGATCCGTACTCCCGCGGTCACCCAGGCCTCTTCGATTATCGCAGCGGCAGAAGGCGTAAGAAAGCGGATGGTTGAGCTCCAGCGCCAGGTAGGCGCAGGCGGTGGCATCGTTGCCGAGGGCCGTGACATGGGGTCGGTTGTCTTTAAGGATGCCGAGATCAAGATCTATCTGGACGCTTCTCTCGGCTGCAGGGCCTTAAGAAGGAAGAAGGAGCTCGAGGCGGCGGGCACTGCAGTTGATCTTGAAAAGATGGAGAAGGACATAGAATCCAGGGACGTTTACGATTCCTCAAGAGAGCATAGCCCGCTCATCATTCCGGAGGGTTCTATCATTGTGGACACCACAGAGATGACCATTGAAGAGCAAGTGGAAAGAGTGATTCAAGAGGTGAGGAAGAAGACCGGAGAATGACGGATGGGATTTCACTACAGGATGGCCTACATCATCTTGAACCTGATAGCGAAGCTGCTGTTCGGTCTTGTGGCCAGGGGGGGGGAGCGGGTACCGATGACGGGTGGCGTGATCATCGCGTCGAATCACATATCATATTGCGATCCTCCGGTCGTGGGGTGCGGGGTACCGCGCGAGATGCACTACCTGGCCAAGGAGGAGCTCTTCAAGAACCCGGTGTTCGCGGCGGTGATCCGTTCATACAATGCCATACCGCTGAAGCGATCTGTCGGGGACATGGGCGCTTTGCGGAAGGCAGTAAGACTCATAAAGCAGGGACGGGCCGTGCTCATGTTTCCCGAGGGCACGAGAAGTCTCTCGGGGAAGTTCTTAAAGCCCAAGG
>JAUXGG010000180.1 GCA_030622265.1 Candidatus Eiseniibacteriota bacterium | reverse complement strand
TGCTCCTTAAGAAAGGAGGTCTCCTTGTCGGACGGGGCCGTCGTTTCCAGGGGGGCAGTTGCATCGCTGAGAGCCTCTGCATCGGGGGCAGACTTTGCTTCGGCCATTGTTGGCCGCGATGTGGGCCAGAGAATCTCATGTGCGGGGGAAAGCAGGAAGGGAATCTCCACCAGGACCGAGTTCTGCTTCCACTCCTTGAAGGCATCGGCCGCATCCGGGCCTTCGGGGATGACAATTGTGCCGGCCAGTTCAGTCTGGATCCTGTCCAGCTCTGTGGTGACAACACCTGAGACGTGGGCCACCTCCGCCGAGAGGGTCCCCTCTATCTGTTTCTCGATATAGGCCTCTTCGTGGCTGATGGCCCGGAGCGCGATCAAACTGAGCGCGATCGCGGGGGCTATGACAACCGCTATGAAGACTATCCCCAGATAACGTTTCAGTCTGTACTTGCGCATCGGAAACCCACCCGAAGGAAAAGGAGGGCGCGGGCGGTCCACCCGACCCGTGCCCTCCCTGTCATATCAGTTCTGCTCCTTCTTCTCATCCTCATCCTTGTCCTCATCTTGCTCTGACACATAGCCCTGCTGTATGGTCTGAGCATAGGCCTGATTGACGACGCTCTTGCGACAGTACCTGGTCAGGCCTTCGTTCTCGGTGATGTCAATGGAGATCTCTTCGCATACGATTGCTTCCCCAAGGAGATCACCATCGTTATCGCATTTCCCGGCGATGATTTCAAGCTCAACGGCATTCTCTTTAATAAGGTCCGCCGCCGCGCTGAACTCACCTCGATCGGCCAGCTCCACGGCTTCCCGCTTGACCTCGGAGCTCCTGGTGAGCGCGGCGTCCTTTAAGATCTCGGTGTTCTGGTGTTCCTCTACGACTTCCTCGCTTTCGTCATAGGTCACCATGACAGTGCGCTTGTCCTCCATCCTCTCGTTGGTGTGCGGGTCATCGTATTCCACGCTTATCTCAGCGATCGTCAGCTTCTCGCCGGCCTCGTTCTCAGGGATCTCGACCTCGAAAAGGGCGTACTTGTCATTCTTGCCATAGAGCTCCCCCACACTGACCGACATCGTCTGGCCCTTGACCTCACCCTCCCGTCCCAGAACACCAACGGGCCTAACCTGCTCGGGGCACCACACGCGGATGCGCACATCGCGGGCCAATACGGACATGGCCTCGCCGATCTCCTCTGCGAATATCCTGGGGAGCTCGTTACCTGCGCTCGCGAAGTAAGCATTGCCGCCGCTTCTGGCGGCCAGGGCGGTCATCAGGTCTTCATTGTAGTCCAGGCCGACACCGATGGTGGTGACGGTGATCCCCTCTTCATTGAGGGTGCATCCCAGGCGGGCCAGGTCGGAGGTGGACTGGGGGCCCACATTGGCGAGCCCATCAGAGAGAAGGATGATCCTGTTTATATACTCCCGGGACATATGCCTCCGAACCTGGGCAGCGCCCAGGGTGACGCCCCCATAGAGGGCAGTTGAGCCACCGGCATAGATGCCCGAGATGGTCTCGATCAGGGCATCCTTATCTCCCACCCGCTGGGCGGGAATGACTACGTACGGCCGGTTGTCATATACTATGAGCGAGATAATATCATCCGCGCTCAGTCGTTCTATGACCTCGATGGCGCCCCGCCTGGCATTCTCCATCTTGCGGTCGCTTCCCATCGATCCCGACTTATCCAGGACAATGGCCACATTGAGAGGTATACGCTTGGGCATCACCGGAACCGTAAGGCCCTTAAGAGCGACCTTGACCACGACCCTCTCACCAGGCGCTCCCAGGACCACCGGCTTATCCACATCCGCATACACCCCGACTCTGGGCTCGGCCTGCAGGCAACCGCTTGCGGCCAGAACCAGAACACTCAGCGCAACTGCCAATCCAAAACGTCTCATCACGTGCCTCCTTCTTCTTAACGGCGCCTTACGGGAATCCGGCGCTCGCTGTCTTGATCCTCGGGGAACGCTGCAAGGTGAGTCACAGCGTCCCGGTACACCAGCGCATTCACATTCATCTCGCGATCGACCGCGGACAGCTCAAACCCCAGGTCGATGGCGGACCTCCTCGAGTAGCGTCTGTCATGGAGCCCGCGCAGGAACCGGATTGCATCACCCTGATTGATAGAGCCGCAAGCGGGATCGCAGAACGCTGCCAGCGCCGATGACCTCACCAGTTTGGGCCACAGGCGTTTGAACAGGTGCGGGTTGGCGAAGATGTCCACACTGGTGATATGCTCTCCCACGCCAATCACCACCCCGATAGCGTCGGGGTAGAGATACGGTATGCGCTCCATGGACTTCTCCACGCTTGAGATCCTCCTGCGGGCCCCGTCGGATTCATAGGCCTCCTGAAACCGGCTCGAGCCGGAGCTGAGCCCCGCCCGGTCGCACATGGCGGAGACCCGGTCCCAGATGTCCTGCTGGGCACCGTCTGATGCTTTCTGGCCCTCGGCACGGAGCCGGCAGGTTCCAAGGTTATGCTTGCTGTAGAAGGTCTCCGACTCATAGGTCCACCGTCCCTGCTCCACGCAGTAAACGGGTATGATGACGTTCCTGGCCTTCGGCCTCAAGAGAACGCCCCTTCCCACGATGCGGTCCTGCCTGCATCCTGAGAGAATCTCCCCGCCCATTATGAAGATGTAATTGTCGGAGCGGTTGGTCACCTTGACCCTGGGGACACTTCCACCGTCCACTTCGCCGATCTCGAGCCAGCCACAGTCAAGGGCCTCATCCAGGGTGCTGTAATGCCTGTGATCGCGGATGCACCTGGAGTAGACGGGAATGATGGTAAGGTTCTCGTAGTAGATGGGCTCGCCCACCTCGAGGGTCTCGATGAGATCCTTGATCTCCTTACCGGTCTTGGCGTCCACCTCAGAGCATGCAAGCCCGAGGACGCTGACGGCAGTCACCAGGGCTAGAATAAAACGTACGGTCTTGTTCATTGTCTTCACCTCCTCACCTTTCAGATTTCGTCGCTTCATCTCTTTCCTCCTCTCACTAAAATGTTACACGTGTGCCGGGAATTAGTTGTCACGGGGGTGTAAAGGGTTTGTAAAAGGATGTAAAACGCGTTCGGGGGATTCGAAGCGGCCAGCCGGCAGACAGTTTCTCAACCGGGCTGGAGCATATCCTCAGTCCCGGTTCATTGATGCTGGAGTCACGTCACCGGGTCTCTCGATGAAGCGGGGCGGTTCACGTCTGCATCTTCTCCATATTGACTCCCCCTATTCTGTATCCCGCCGAAGCGATCACTTACCTCTGATGGATATCCCGATTATCCACGGCGAAACAAGAACTCAGAGTCGCCGACAGGCGAGTTCTCGACCGGCCTAAAGTATATTCTTAAGGTCGATCCATCTAGGGTCTCATAGATAAGCCACAGGGGTTTGTTGGCTGAGGACTGGTGGAAGACCGCCTGCTTTCCGGTGGACCGGGTGAGAACGAACCTCGCGGCGCCATCCTTGTCCTCCCAACCGACGAGGTCAGGGTTGAAATGCTTTATGGTCAGCTTGATATGCTCCGGTTCCTTGGTGATCGTCATGAACTCATAGAACCGGACGCTTCCATCTGCGATGTGCCGGAACATTCCCATCATCGCCCCGGCCGACGGTTCTGTCCAGACCTCCTCCATATCATCGCCATCCACCCGGCCTGACCAGGAACCGGCGAGCCACCGGAGATTATCCAACTCGGCCTTAACCAGAGGGATGGCTGAAAAGTCTTCCACTTTGGTCCTCCCTTTCGGGACGGTCGATTCGTCTCTCCGTGCTGCCGAAGGCGCCACGCCTTCGACTACTACTTCTTGATAAGACCCACGATGAAGAGAAGCACCACGGCGCCAACCAGGGCCGTGACGAGCGAGCCGATCAGGCCGGCGCTCGTCAGGCCGAGCAGGCCGAACAAGAAGCCACCGAGGAGCCCTCCGATGATCCCGACGATGATATTGCCGAACAGGCCGAATCCACGACCCTTCATGATCAGGCCGGCAAGCCAACCGGCCAGGCCACCGATGACCAGATACAGGATGATACCCATTGTCCCCCTCCTTCCAATCTTCTCAGACTTCCAGTGCCACCAATGTTGCTTTCAGCTGGAACTAGTGCCGGGCCGTCCGTACAATACGTACCCGTTGATTGCACCATCGACCACAAAGGCAAACATTCTACTTGAGAAGGTTCGGATCGTGACTGCCGTGTCTGGATCCATTGTGTCTTCCTCCCATGCTGAACTCCCGGATTTCGTCCAGTTCCCAGTCCTCGGGAATGCTTGCCCTCTCCCCTGTAGCCCAGTCGAGTACCTGGTCCGGGATCTTCACCAGGTACAGCTTCTCCACGATACAGCTTGAGCCGAGGGGCAAGGCCCTTGCCTGCTCCAGAGCCTCATCATATCTCTCCCGGTCGAAGTCAGCCTCCTGCGGATGGTCCCTGTCATACCTCGAGCCCTTCTTGAGAAACAGGCCGAGGCTGAGATGCGGTACGAATTCGATGTCGTTCCGCAAGTATTCCCCCAGGATTCCCGTGTATAGCGCGCGATACAGGTCCTTCAGCAGTCGTTCACCCTTCGCGACTGTGAGGAACAGCCAATGATCCCTGGACTTGTGGAAACCCCCCAGCTGAATCTCGAATGGCCTCCGCCCCTCCAGCACGCCCTCGATGTGATTGACGAGCTCCGCTTCCCCCACAGCATCCGGCACTGGAAACAGAATCGTGATATGCGGCTCGCTGTGATCGGCCATCGGATCATACTTCCGCCTTATCCGGTCGATCGGCCCCCTCAGCTTGGGATCCAGCTGCGGGTAAAAAACCAGAGCGTAGTGCATGACATTGC
>JAUXGG010000123.1 GCA_030622265.1 Candidatus Eiseniibacteriota bacterium | reverse complement strand
GAGTGTCAATCTCGCCCTGGACCTTCCTGAGGTCATCGATCCAGCGAAGCTTCTTCCCGACGGCCTCGACCCGCTCGTCCACGATTTTCCTTACATCGTTGGCGGTCGTCTGAGCCCGCTGCTGGAGCTCCTCCAGGGCCTTGGAGCGGTCGGCACTTGCGACCTCACCGCGCTTGACCAGATCCTCTACAACTTCCTCCAGCTTCTCGCGGGTGGCAGACGCCATTCCTACGCCAAGATACACTATGTTCTTGATAGCCGACATCTTCGTGACCTCCTCTGTCTTGTGAACGTCCCTGTGCCTCAATCTAATCCAAGTCACGCCCCCGTTCAAGGCCAAAGCCGGGGAGAAGCGGCGCAGATTCGGCCATACAGCTCCCACCATGATGAGCTTGCCTTCTGCGGCCTCTAACTGCTACAGTACAAGGCGGTTATGTGCACAATGTGGGCGCGGCTTGATGCGCCCGGAAGGGTTACCATGTTCAGGTCTGTTCTGATAGCAAACCGGGGCGAGATCGCGCTCCGGGTGATTCGCGCCTGCAAGGAGCTGGGCATCCGGACCGTGGCCGTCCATTCGGAAGCCGACCGCACATCCCCTCATCTAGAATACGCCGACGAGACCGTCTGCATCGGCGGCTCCCGCAGCGCCGAGAGCTATCTAAACATGGAAACCCTGATACAGGCTGCGGTCCAGAGCGACTGCCAAGCACTGCATCCGGGTTATGGGTTCCTGGCAGAGAATTCGCTTTTCTCCTCCCTCTGCGCACAGAGCAAGATCACCTTCATCGGTCCGCCACCGGGCGCCGTAAGGCTCTTTGGTGATAAGGTCCGCGCGAGAGAGACCATGAAGAGCCTCGGCCTTGATCCCATTCCCGGAACCGACGGGACCGTTGACAATCTCAAGGAGGCGAGCGCCGCCGCAGAAGAGATCGGCTATCCCGTGCTCCTGAAGGCCAGCGCCGGCGGGGGCGGCAAGGGCATGAGGATAGTCAATGCCGGGGGCGACCTCGAGGGCGCATTCAACGAGGCCTCGCTGGAAGCCGAAAAGGCCTTTGCGAATCCGGCCCTCTACATGGAGAAGTATATCTCGCGGGGCCGGCATATCGAGTTTCAGATCCTGGCCGACGTGTTCGGAAACGCCGTCCACCTTGGCGAGAGGGAGTGTTCGATCCAGCGGAGCCACCAGAAGCTGGTGGAGGAATCCCCTTCCCCCGCGGTCGACGAGGACACCCGCAAGGCCTTCGGGGAGAAGGTCTCCCGGGCGGTCGCGGCGATCGGCTATGTCAATGCAGGCACTGTGGAGTTCTTGCGGGACGAGGCCGGGAATCTCTACTTCATGGAGATGAATGCCAGGCTCCAGGTCGAGCATCCCGTGACCGAGATGGTAACCGATTTCGACATAGTCAAGGAGCAGCTCCGGATAGCGGCAAACTGTCCCTTGAGTATCACCCAAGACGATGTCAAGATGAGCGGCCACGCGATCGAGGTGAGGATAAACGCCGAAGACCCGGACAATGGCTTCAAACCCGACCCCGGCACCATCACCGAATTCGAACCACCCTGCATGGACTCCGTCCGGGTGGACACCCACATAAAACCGGGCTATACCATTCCTCCCTTTTACGATTCCCTTTTGTGCAAGCTGATCGGACGGGGCGAGGACAGGGCCGGCGCCATAAGCACGGTCAAGCAGGCTCTCGAGGGCTTCAATATAAAGGGCGTTAAGACCACCATCCCGATCCATATAGAGATTCTCTCGTCCGAGGAATTCCGGAAGGGAGATTACAACACCTCCTTCATTCCCGACCTCTTCCGAGCAAAGGGGCGTGAGCAAAATGGCTAAGGTCCTGCTGCAACCAATCGGATCTTCTATTAAGACTTTCATGTCCCCTGCTGAGACCGGCGCCAATCTGAAGAGCATGGAAGCGCTGGAGAAGTCGATCGCCGAGAAGCGTCTCGAGGTCAAGGCCGGCTGGGGTGAGGAGTACGTCAAGCGGGTCCACGCCAAGGGCAAGCTCACCACCTGGGAGAGGCTTGAGATCTTGAAGGATCCCGGCAGTGAGATCCTGCCCATCGGGACCTTCGTAAACTACGGCAGGGAATTCGGCGAAGGCAAGAGCAAGAAGAAATGTCCCGGAGCGGGCGTCGTGACCGCCTTTGTCAGGGTGGAAAACCGCTACACGATGGTGATCGCCAATGACAACACGGTGGCCTCGGGCGCCTGGTGGCCCTTGACTCCTGAGAAGATAGAGCGTGCCCAGCATATCGCCCTGAGGCTCCGGCTCCCGGTCATATACCTTGTCGACTGCAGCGGCCTCTACCTTCCCGAACAGAGCCGGTCGTTCCCCGGCCCGACGGGAGCAGCCTGTATCTTCAAGATGAACAGTCTCTTAAGCGCCAACGGGGTACCCCAGATAGCGGCGGTATTTGGGGACTGCATCGCAGGCGGCGGCTATATGCCGATCATCAGTGACCGGGTCTACATGACCGAGCAGGCTTACATGGTGATCGCGGGCGCCGCGCTTATAAAGGGCGGAAAGAGCCAGAACATAACATCACTCGCGATAGGCGGCGCGGACATTCACGTTCACATCTCAAACTGCGCCGACTTCCGCGGTCCGGACGATCCGGCGGTGATTACCATGATCCGCAGGGACATATCCCTTCTTCCCGGTTCCGGTGCCGAGTACTATAAGTACGGCGGCGACACCAGCGAACCCCTCTACGACACCCGGGAAATCTCGAGCATATTCCCAGGCGATTACCGCATGCCGTACGACACCAGACAGGTGATCGCGCGCCTGGTGGACTCGAGCCTCTTCTGGGAGGTGCTGCCGGGCAAGGGTGAGGAGATGATCACGGGGATAGCCAGGATCGGGGGACTCTACGCGGGAATCATAGCGAACAACCAGTTCCTGATCGGGCATCCCGAGTATCCCGACCAGAAACGCCCGGGCGGTATTCTCTACAGGGAGGGAATCGCCAAGATCTCCCAGTTCTCCCGGACCTGCAATGACGACGGGATCCCGATAGTCTGGCTCCAGGACGTATCGGGATTCGACATCGGGGCCGAGGCCGAGAAGGAAGGTCTCTTAGGATACGGCTCCAGCCTCATTTACACCAACTCCACCAATACGGTGCCCATGGTGACCGTGCTGCTGAGAAAAGCATCCGGGGCGGGTTACTACGCCATGGCCAGCAATGCCTATGATCCGGTTCTCCAGCTATCGACCCCGGTAACCAGGCTTGCGGTGATGGAAGGCCGAACGCTTGCCATCGGCGCATACAGGACCAAGCTGGATGACAACTTCGAGATCCTATCGACCGACGAGGATGAGATCGAGAAGATCAAGAGCGGCATGCAGGCCGTCGAGGACCGCATAACCAGTGACATGGACCCCGTGAAGGCAGCCTCCCAGATGGATACAGATGAGGTGGTCTATATGGGCGAGCTGAGACGCTATATCAGGGCCATGGTGGAGATGAGCTACCAGGCGACCGGCTACCGGAGGGTCAAGAACCCCCGGATCTGGGCGGTCCACGATCTGCACACGCTGACGGACATCTGATAGACTGATATCTGACAAGAGGAAGGCATGCAGCCCAGAGACTCGGACATGGTAAGACTGATCGGGGAAGCCAGGACTTGCGGCGTCAGGGAGTCCGAGACCTTGAAGGGTCACTTCGACGTGCTTGCCCCCGGTGTTGGCTTCTTCGATATGCCGCCCGCCGTCGGGACCTTCCTCACGCCCGGTTCGTTCGTGGGTTATCTGACCGTGATTCGCAAGTACTTCCATCTGATGATGCCCGAGGGCCATCACGGCGTGGTGACCCACCTCCACATTGAGAACCGCAAGCAGCGGGTCGAATACGGGCAGCCCCTTTTCACCGTGAGCTCCGAAGCCGAGGCCGGGCTTACCACGGAGTTCAAGATGATGGAGGCCGAGACCGGTACCAGGGATGAGGGAATCCCGGCAGGCATGTTCGGTGTAAAGTCACCGACAGATGGCATCTTCTACCGCAGGGCCAACCCCCAGTCGCCTTCCTATGTCGAGGAGGGCGCCATCGTCACCCAGGGCACCACGCTTGCCCTCGTGGAGGTGATGAAGTGCTTCAATCCCATCCTCTATCCCGGCGAGCCCGAGTTCCCGCCCAAGGCAAGGGTCGTCAAGATCACGATTGAGGATTCCGCCGAAGTCAAGCACGGCCTGGTCCTCTTCATCGTAGAGCCCGCATAAAATTCACAATCCTGGGGTCAGGTACCGACTTGTGAATTTCGATGGTCGAGGTGCGACTCCCGGCTGCAATCCGACCTCCTCCCACAGTCCGAGCCCGCCATCCAGGTACAGTTCGCCTCTCATATCTATGATGCCGCATCTACCCGGCATGCCTTATGCAATACCACTTACCACGGATTAGGGAGTGTGAGCCAACATGGGCAGTTGTCCGACAGTAAAATGCAGATTAGCTTCAACTTTGCGCGAATCCAACAGGCAGGTTCGCTTTCCGGGAGTTGCAATACCTCCGCTGAAGATGCAATTTGCAGCTGCGCAGCAAATCCTTGCACTAGCCGGCAGTCAACGTCGGCGTTGCCCACACTCCGGGACTCTTAACAGGCTTGGCCTCTGCGCGAGACCATGAAGGGGGGAATCTACCATGAGACGGCTGATTGCCTTGACTGCACTCGTCCTCATTCTTACATCGTCCCAGGCTCTTTGCCGGACCTGGGCCATAAGCCCTGACGGATCAGGCGAGGTGGCGGACATCAAGTCAGGCATCATCGCTGCATCTTCAGGTGACACACTCCTGCTTGATGATGGTACCTACACCGGAATCGGAAATACGGAGTTGAGCTGCGCCGGCAAGGCCATTGTGATCCGATCCAGAAGCGGTGATCCACATGGCTGCGTCATCGACATCCAGGGAGATGAGTTACTCTGGAGACGGGGCTTCCTGTTCTTTAACGGAGAGGGACCGGGATCGGTCCTGGAGGGGATCACCATCCAGAATGGCTATGGCTACGAAGGCAGTGCGATCTGGTGCTGGGGGACTTCCCCGACCATCTCCCATGTGATCCTGCGCCGCCACACCGCGGTCTTAAACGGCGCGGCCATCTTCTGCGGCGGCGGTTCGAGCCCCACTATCAAGAACGTGACCTTTGTCGGCAACTCGGCAAGTCAGGGTGCTGCCATCTACTCTGCCTCGAACTCCTCCCCGGTCATGGAGAGATGCATCATCGCCTTCAACAGAGGTGGTGGGGCAATCGGAATCGCTGACGACGGCAGCGCGGTATCGGTCTACTGCAGCGACATATACGGAAACGTGGGCGGCGACTGGAACGGGATGATCGCAAACCAGAACGGCTTCTCGGGCAACATATGCATGGACCCAATGTTCTGTCTCGATGAAAGTCCTGGTACGCCCTACACCATCGACGGGGCATCCCCCTGTGCGCAGGCGTGCCCGCCGGAACCTGATTTCATGGGCGCCGCCGATATAGGATGCGGTGCCGCCGTGGTCCCCCTTGAAGCCGTGATCGATATCAAGCCCGATGTATTGAACCTGAGTTCCCGTGGCCGCTTCGTCACGTGCTACATCGAGCTGCCTCCCGGGTACGATCCAGAGGACATCGATGAATCGACTCTGCTGCTCTGCGATGTGCTCGAAGCCCTGGAGGACCCGGTTGAAATAGGTGACTACGACGAGGACGGCGTCCCGGATCTGATGGTGAAGTTCCTGAGATCCGAGGTGATCGGCTTGATAGGCGACGAGACTGAGGCCGAGATCACTGTTACAGGCCTGGTATTCGATGAACCCTTCGCCGGAAGTGACATTGTCCGGACACTTCGCCAGGTTTCGCGGAGACTGGACCAAAAGAATGGCAGCACCAGGGATGTGGCCTACCTGGACGCTTCAGGTGGAGAGAGCCAGTCAGCCGGCAGTATCATCATTGAGTTCCACTTGCCCGTTTCGGGCCAGGTGAAGCTCGGCGTATACGACATCAGGGGACGACTCGTCAACAATG
>JAUXGG010000265.1 GCA_030622265.1 Candidatus Eiseniibacteriota bacterium | reverse complement strand
GATGCTGTACCGGCAAGAAGATTGCTCCGACTTCCTCTCCTCGCAATGACGCTTTTATGGAGGCAAGACATAGCAAAATAGGGGACAGCGCCCTTTCATACTGGACAAAAGGGCGCTGTCCCCTATTTTGCTCTATTCGCTCTCGGCGATTATCTTCTCGGCGAGGCGGACGGTCTCCTCGGTATGCTCAATCACCTTCTTGCGGATGTCCCCGGCTTCCTTCAGGGTGTCAGCGGTGAACTTCTTATCCTCGATCCCGGGAAGGTTGATGGCGACATTAAGATATGCCCCTTCGGCGGCGGTCCGTGCGGTCAGGGCTGCGACCCCGGCATCGCTGACCGAGTTCTTGTTGCCCTTCCCGGCTATCCTCCGGGCGAGCTGGGAGGCCTCCCAGGTTCGCCTTAAGACATCGAGAGGCACGAGCGTGGCCTGCTTGTTGGCCTCCTCCATTGCTGCCTGGCGGGTGGCCTTGTCCTCATCCGTCTTCTTGGGCAGCCGTGCCGCGGCCATCACCCGGGTAAAGGCATCGGTATCGCGGTCCACATCCGCCAGGAACTCATCCTTAAGCCTCTGGCCCTCGACGCTCACGGCCTCGGCCTCATCGAACGCTTCTTCATAGCCTTTCTTGCCATGGGTGAGAGCTCCCACCATCGCCGACAGGGCCCCGCTAAGGGCGCCGCAGAGGGCTGCAACGCTCCCGCCACCGGGCGCAGGCGCATCGGTTGAGAGCAGGTCGGTGAAGTCGGTCAGCTTCATTCCGACCAGTGTCTCTCCGCCCCGTACGCGGTACTCGATGATCTTGGTGTCCTTCTCGAAGGGATAGAGATCGCTGAGCCCGAGGGAGAGTATGGCTATGTGGATCAGCTCACGCTCGGGTACACCCGTCGACTTTCCCTGCTTCCTGAGATAGTGCCTGCCGGCATCAAGCAGGGCCTGTACGGGTATCAGGCCGACCAGCTCGCTGCCCGTGACCCGGGCGCCGAGTTCCACTGCGAGCTTGCAGGCCTCGTCAAAGACCAGATGGGGCGGGGTTATCTTGTAGTTGGTGAAATTGATCGAGATCTGGGCCCGGCCGAAGTCCTCCATGTACCAGCCCACGGCCTTGCATTCCTTGAACTTGCCGGGGGCCCTTATGCCCTTGCCGTTCTCATCGCGAACGATCTTGCGGTTGGCATCGCGCTTCAGCCGGCCCTTTTCCCTTATGGAGAAGGCTATCTCCTTGGCGATCTTGGTGTCCCTGGTGTTGAGGTTGATATTATAGGCGATGAGAAATTCCCTGGCGCTTATCGCCGTGGCTCCGGCTCCGGGCTTGAACTCCGCCGGCCCGAAATCCGGCTTCCACTCGGGGTCCTTGAGCTTATCAGCGAGACTCTCATATTCACCGGAGCGGACATTGGCGAGGTTCCGGCGCTCAGGCTTGCTGGCTGCGTGCTCATAGAGGTAGACGGGAATGCCCAGTTCCTCCCCCACGCGCTTTCCGAGCTTCCTGGCCAGCTCGACACAGTCCTCCATGGTAACCCCGGAAACCGGAACGAAGGGGCAGACATCGGTGGCGCCCATCCGTGGGTGCGTTCCCTTGTGCCGGGACATGTCGATGACCTCGGCCGCTTTCGCGATGGCCTTGAAAGCCGCCTCCACCACTCCCTCGGGAGTGCCCACGAGAGTCACGACAGTCCTGTTGGTGTCCTTGCCCGGGTCGACATCCAGCAGGGTGACCCCGTCGGTGGAGCTTATCTCTCCGGTGATCTGTTCGATCTTGGCCAGATCTCGGCCTTCACTGAAATTGGGTACGCACTCAACCAGTTTCATCATGATTCAGTTACTCCCTGTCTGCGCTTGAGTTATCCGGGAAGTGTACAACACAGCAAGGATAACCGCAGAAATCCGGGGACACAACACCTAATTCCCCCGCGAATTCACAACCCTGGGGTCAGGTACCGCTTTGTGAATTCACAAAGCGGTACCTGACCCCAGGGTTGTGAATTTGGTGTGTGCCGGGGGGAATATATGTTGAATGCGGATTGTCTAATCGGGTAGAAGGGAAGGGTAGGGAAAACGGAGTGAGGGACGTCCTGGAACAAACAGATGAACAGCTGGTAGCAGCCGCTCGTCAGGGTGATGATGGCGCTTTCGAGCAGATCGTCAGACGCTATGAACCGGTTGTGGCCGCGACGGTGATAGGTATGCTTGGACAATGCGCTGAGGCTGAGGACGTGGGGCAGGAGACCTTCATGCGGCTTCACAAGGGCCTGGGACGTTTCCGGGGTGAGGCGAGCCTCAAGACCTATATTACCCGGATCGCTATTAACCTGTCGCTGAATGAGCTTAAGCGGCGGAAGCGAAGACGATCGATACTGGTCCGGAAACCTGTAGAGGAGTTTCACAACCTGGAAGCCAGGGGGGAAAGCGCCGAGGGCAGGGACACCCGGGAGATGGTCCGGCAGGGAATAGACCAACTCGATGATAAGTTCAGGCCGGTCATAGTACTGCGCCTGATTGATGGATATTCGACTGATGAAACCGCGAAGATACTGGAGATCCCTGTGGGCACCGTGCTCTCGAGACTGGCGCGCGCCCAGGACAAACTGAAGGCCATACTCATTTCTGAAGAGCGGGGTTAAGCCATGAAAACCGACGAAAGAATTCTGGAACTACTCTAAAGGTCCTTCGATGATGACCTCTCGAGCTCCGAGCTGGCCGAGCTCGAAACGGCCCTGGCGGTCTCCGGGGATCTTAGAAGAGAAAAGGAACAGATCGCCTCGATGCGCGAGGCGGTCTCGGCCAGTGGGGCGACGGGATTCGGCTATATGTTCACCGAGCGGGTAATGAAGCGCATAAAGGCAGAACGCACACGCTCATCGGGTGCGGAGAAGGAGATTGCACCCACTCTGTTTGAGTCTCTCCTCAAGGCTTTCCGGCCGGTGGCAATAGCCGGGGTGGCGGCCGCCCTGGCCCTGATGGTCTACAATATCGTTGACAGCAGGGACCTTTCCTTCTCCGCGGCCCTGGGCGTACCGGAGGCCACCCTGGAAGAAGCGTTGGGATCGCCATTATCTTCAGCCCTGGAGGAACTATCATGAGCATTCAGTGGAAGAGTAGCTTCATCATCATCGCGACCCTGGTGATCGGAATACTGATCGGGGTCTTTCTGGCCGGCCCGGTGATGCATCGCCACCTGAGACCTCACCTCGCTGAAAGAGGCCCGGGTGTCTTCACGCCGATGATAGAGAGGATCATCCAGCCCACGCCGGACCAGGAGGAGGCCGTGCGCGCCATTCTGGATAAACACTCCGCCCGGCTTGCGGACATGCACGAGGACTTCCGCGCCGGGATGGTGGCGACCATGGACTCGCTGAGGAAGGATCTCGATCCTATCCTGACAAATGAACAGAAGGCCCGGCTGGATGAGAGACACGGCCACTTCAAGCACTTCATGAAAGGAAGGCCGGGCCCCCGCGGGCGCTTCTCCAAGCCTGCAGATGAGAATTCCGGTGAATAGATGCGATCGAATAAGCCGGCCGATGGAATATCTGGTATGATTGCATTGTCAATTGGTAGTGAAAACTGAATAAAAGGAGGTGATGTAAAGATGCGAAAGACAGTGATGGTCATCCTGATTCTTGTGGCGGTTGCGGCGATGAGTGCCGCAGTGGTCCATGGGGGACGGGGTGAACGAGGTGGACGTGGTGGCCATCGCTTGGCAGGCTTGACTGAGGAGCAGCGGACCGAGGTTCACGAATTGGTCAGCGGGATGTGGGAAGCTGGGGCATCCCGGGACGAGATTCATGCGGCCGTCCGAGAACTTCTCCAGAGCTGGGGTATTGAGATGCCCGAGCGGCCGGGAGGCGAAGGCCACGGCCGGAGGCACAAGCTGATGGAGCAGCTTACCGAGGAGCAGCGGGAGGCAGTGCACGCGCTGGTTACAGAGATGCGCGAGGCAGGAGCGTCCCGTGACGAGATCCACGCAGCCG
>JAUXGG010000016.1 GCA_030622265.1 Candidatus Eiseniibacteriota bacterium | reverse complement strand
TCCCGGTGGATCTGGCTCCTCCCAGGGTTAAGGAACTTGTAGAGAAAGGGAAAGCTCTCGATTTAATTGACGATCTAGGGAATATGGAGATAAACGTCAGAGACGTGGATATCGCCCTGCTGGAACCCTTGTTTCCTCCTCTGGCAAGACTCAAGGGAACCGCCGAGCTCAGGATGGACATGTCCGGGAGGCGGCGGAATCCCCGGCTGACTTCCACCGGGATCCTCCGGGACGCTGTCTTCGGTGAGACCCGGCTGGGCGAGATCTCCTGGGACCTTGCGCTCGAGGACTCGGTCCTCGGGCTTTCCCGGGTGGCATTCGGACGCGGCGATGAGCAAGGCGAGATCCAGGGAGACGTGCCGCTGGCTGTCTCGATACTCCCATTTGAGAGCGAGCTCCTGGACAGGTTCATCGATGTGGCAGTCAAGGTGAAGAAAGGCAACCTGGGACTCATGTGTGACATATACCCCAGGCTCAAGGTATGTTCCGGGGAGTACGAGGTCGACTTAAGAATCGGAGGTACCGTGACCGATCCGACCTTCGAGGGTTTCGTGAAGCTCGCCGACTCCCGCTTGAGGATGGAGGGCATCGCCCAGGATATCCTGGACCTGGACCTGGAGCTCCTGGCACACGGGAAGCGGTTCGAGATTGCCAAGCTGGTAGCCGAGGGCGGGGCCCTCAAGGCGGGCGGGTCCTTTACGATCAGGGGAACCTCGGTGTCCGACTGGGATCTGGATATCAAGCTCTCAGGCTACGAGGTGACTGAGTTCGAGGATTTCTACGCCCGGCTGGACGGCGACCTGACCGTGACCGCCGCGGAGATCGAACCGGGCATTACAAGGCCCAGGATCATCGGTGACCTGAGGGTGGAGGAGGGGGAGTACTACTTCTCCCCCGACATTGGCGGCGATGGCGGGTTCGCTCCCCCGACGGACAGGCCGGCCTGGATCATGGATGTCGCGGTCGAGATACCAAATGCTTTCTGGATCAGGGGAGATGTTGTCCAGGCGGAGCTTCAGGGCGACTTGAGCGTCAGAAGAGGCAGGGAAGGCTTATCTGTGCTGGGCACGCTGACCACGCTCAGGGGCAAGTTCAGCGTGTACCATAACAGCATGAGGATTTCGAAGGGTGAGTTCAGATTCATAGATGTCAAGAGCTTCAGAAATGCGTATATTGACTTGGAGGCCTCTTCCACTGTCCTGGATGAGAGGGTTGACTTGAGAGCTACCGGATATCTTGATAAGCTCGACATCTCCGCGACGTCCGAGAGCGGGTGGAGCGAGCAGCAGATATTTGAGGCGCTCCTCTTGCGGCGTGGCGTGGCCTCGGGTGACCAGGCCGGCAACAAGTTCTTCTCGGACGCTTTCCTGCAATCCTGGGGCACGGCCCTGGTTAATCGATTCGGGGACGATGTGGCCCGGGAGCTCCACCTCGACCAGTTCGGGGTAGAGGTCGCAGGTGGTGAGGAGATCGATCCCATCGCCTCGACCTGGGTCACCTTCGGGAAATACGTCTCCAACAGTGTTTATGTACAGTACAGCCAGTCTCTCGGGAGTCTCTATGGGGACCTGTATGGTGACAGGCAGAGGTTCACGCCCATGGATGTGGCTTACCCTGAAAGGCAGCTGTCGGTGGAATACAGGTTCTCTAACCGGTTGTCTATAGAAGGGGAGACCGGCACCATCAACGGCCTGGAGTATTTCGACTTCGACGTGAAGTTCCGGTTCGGATATTGAGGAGGGGAAAGGGAAGATGAAGCGAGCCATTCTCATAGCCGTGGTCATACTTCTGTTGCCTACGCTGGTATTTGCCTTCGGCAAGAACAAGGTCCAGTACCGGGGCTTCGACTGGTCGATCTTAAAGAGCGAGCACTTCGACCTGTTCTACTATGAGGGGGAGGAATTTCTCGCCGAGCGCGCGGTTCTCCTGGCCGAGGCCAGCTATGACAGCCTGAGTGCCTTCTTCAGCCACACTCTCTCCAATCGTGTTCCGATCATGATATATAAGTCTCACGGCGAGTTCCAGCAGACCAATGTCACGCTTGAGCTTCTGGGCGAAGGCGTGGGAGGCTTCACGGAGCACTATAAGAACCGGGTTGTGCTTCCGTATACGGGTTCCTACGAGGAGCTCAGGCACGTGATGATGCACGAGCTCACTCACGTGTTCAACTTCGACATGCTCTACGGGGGGTTGCTCCAATCGGTATTCGCCCGACAGTACATGTTCTCACTTCCCCTCTGGCTCATCGAGGGCCTGGCCGAGTTCGCCTCGGAATATTGGGACGCCGAGGCGGAAATGGTCATGCGCGACGCCGTCCTGAACAACTACTACTTCAATCTTCAGCAGGACGTGCAGGGCTACATGGCATACAAGCAGGGCCAGTCGGTGATCAGGTACATCGCGTACAAGTACGGCCGGGAAAAGGTATCGGACATTCTCCAGAACATAAGTGTCGCCCGCAATGCCGACAAGGGGCTGATGGCCAGTATGGGCATCGACGCGATGGGCCTGAGCGAGGCATGGCTGGACTATGTCAAGAAGAAGTACTATCCCGAGGTCGCTATCCGGGAAGAGCCGGAGGATATCGTTACCCGCCTTACCGACCACCGGATGGATGATTCTTTCATAAACACGATGCCGTCGATATCCCCGGACGGGCAGCGGATCATCTTCCTCTCCGACAGGAGCGGATATGATGACGTCTACCTGATGTCGGCCCTGGATGGGAAGATCATCAGGCGCCTGATCAAGGGGGAGAGGACCCAGGATTTCGAGTCCTTTCACTACCTTGCAGCATCCTTCTCCTGGTCGCCCGACGGTGAAAGGGTTGCGGTGGTAAGCAAGCATAAGGACAAGGATCATATTTACCTGGTGGATCCGGAGAACGGCAAGGTCCACCGTCGGATATGCCCCGATTTCGATACCCTGTTCCGCCCACGGTATTCCCCGGACTCCAGGACGATGGCCTTCATAGGCGTCGACGCTGGACGTGCCGGCATATACCTGATGGATCTTGAAACCGAGGAGGTGGAGGCTCTTCATACCGGGGCGCTGGAGTATCTTGACTATTGCTGGTCGCCCGGCGGAGAGCGCATCGCCTTTACGGCGATCGCTCCGGGAGCGATTGACTCGCTTCATCTCTTCAACTTGGTCAATCCCAGCAACAAGCCTCAGCGGGACGTCTTCCTCCTCAACGTGGACGACGGGTCGGTAGCCAGGCTCACGCAGTGCCGCTCAGAGGACCTTTCGCCGGCGTGGTCACCCGACGGGAGCCAAGTGCTCTTCATCTCGGACCGGAACGGCACTTACAACGCTTATGTCTACAGTCTTGAGGATTCGACCAGCACCCAGATCTCGGATGTGCTGGGCGGTTTCTTCAACCCGACCTGGTCGGCGGACGGTAACCGAATCGCGATTTCCGCCTTTCAGGCCGGTGGCTGGGACATATACGTTGTCAAGGACCCTATCGAGAACCTCGAAGCCTTGAGGACGCAGAAGGAGAGCGAGTGGGAGTATGAGGCGCCGTGGGTGGCCGAGATGCTGGAGATGGCAGCGGCGGACACCCTTCTGGATGCGTTCGAGCCTGATGAGGCCGACCAGCCGGTTGTGGCGCCCAAGACCCTGGAGGAGTACGAGACGTCGGACTACAAGGTGCGCTTCTCGCCCGACTGGGTCTCTGGAGCCTTTTCCTATAACTCCGCCGACGGGCTTGGCGGAATGACCCGGATCTCCATTAGCGACATACTGGGCAACCACCGGATATACATAGCAGCCGACTTCTTCGCGTCCTTTGAAGACATAGATTTCGTGACCAATTACTGGTACCTGCCGCGGAGAGTCGATTACGGCTTCGGTGTCTTCCATTTCAAGAATTACTATTATTCGAGCCGTACGACCATGGGAACCCCCATATCCCAAGTGGATAGCCTGTTTTCGAGAGGTGAGGATAGGCTCTTCTCGGAGCGGAACTTCGGGGGCGTCTTAGCACTCACCTGGCCCCTGGATAAGTTCAGGCGGTTTGACGTTGACTTTACCGGGATGAGGATATCCCGCGATGTATACAGCGAAGTGGCTGCCGGCGCCATCGAAGATCTCCCGGTCGAGACGCATCAGGATGAGGACATCTTCGTCCCGCGGCTGTCTTATACCAAGGACACCACGATCTGGGGCTATACCGGTCCGATCGGCGGTTTACGTTTTTCGATGAGCATCGAGCGAAGCATAGTTGACGGGCTGGGAAGCGATCTGTCGTTTACGACCGCGACCCTGGATTTCAGGAAATACTATATGTTCTCAAGGGAAACGCAGCTGGCGGGCCGGTTCTTCGGGGCCACCAGCCAGGGCAGCCACCCCGCCTGTTTCTACCTCGGCGGAGCCAATACGCTCAGAGGGTACGACGATTACGTGTTCGAGGGCAATAACCTGGCGCTGGCCAGCGTGGAGCTCAGGTTTCCCTTTATCCACCGGCTGGTAACAGGCGGTCCGATACCCTTGAGCCTCGGTGGAATCAGGGGCGTCATGTTCTTCGATATAGGCGGCGCCTGGCCGGGTCATTTCACCGACCTGAGAGTTGCTCACAGGGTCGAAGGCAGGGAGCAGCTCCGGGATATTTATACCGGCTACGGATTCGGCATGCGGATGTGGTTTTCTTATTTCCTCGTGAGGCTCGACTTCGCGTGGGCGACCCAGTTTGATGGGCGGGTTGACAATAGAGTTCACTTCAGTCTCGGGGGAGATTTCTGATTGGATCTCCTCGAGAGCCTCAACCCCAGGCAAAAGGAAGCGGTCACTCATCCCGGCGGTCCCCTGCTGGTAATAGCGGGAGCGGGCAGCGGTAAGACCCGGGTCTTAGCACACAGGATCGCCTATCTCCTCGCCGTGATGAAGGTATATCCCTCTGAGATCCTCGCCGTGACCTTCACCAATAAGGCCGCCGGTGAGATGGCCGAGCGCGTCAGGGGATTGGCCGGCAGGGCCGCCCAGGGCATGTGGATGGGGACCTTCCACTCGGTTTGCGCGAGGATCCTGAGGGTGGAGGGAAAGATACTGGGCATTTCCTCTGACTTCTCTATCTACGATGACCGTGACCAGACCCTGCTGATGAAACAGATCATGGGCGACCTGGGGATATCGCTGACGAAGCTCCCGCCGCCGGCGGCCTTGTCAAAGATCAGCTGGGCCAAGTCGAATCTCTTGAGCGTCGAGGAGGTCGCCTCAATGGCGGGGAACCCCTACGAGGAGCGGATTGCGACGCTGTATTCGGCATATGAGAATGCGCTCCGGGAGAACAATGCTCTCGATTTCGATGATCTGATATCAATGCCGGTCCGGCTTTTCAAGTCGTCTCCGGAGGCCCTCGAGCGAAACGCGAGGCGGTTTCGTCAGGTCTTAATCGACGAGTACCAGGACACCAACCAGGCCCAGTATGCGCTTGTACAGCTGCTCTCATCCATTCACAGGAACGTCTGCGCGGTGGGTGACGATGACCAGTCCATCTACCGCTGGCGGGGAGCCGATATAACCAACCTCCTGAACTTCGAGCAGGACTTCCCCGACGCGACCGTGATCCGGCTGGAGCAGTCATACCGGTCCACCAAGACCATACTTGCCGCTTCCCAGGCCGTGATCAAGTGCAATGTCCAGCGCAAGGACAAGGATCTGTGGACCGAGAACTCCGTAGGGCGAAAGATCCTGGTGTCCGCGCTCTCAAGCGAGTGGGAGGAAGGGGAATTCCTCGCGCGCTCCATCGAGCAGGCGGCGAGGGATGAGGACAGACGATACGGTGACTTCGCAATCCTCTACAGGACCAATGCCCAGTCGAGAGCAATCGAGGACGGGCTGAGGCGAAGCGGCCTGCCGTATGTGATCGTGGGCGGTACGAAGTTCTACGAGCGCAAGGAGATCAAGGACATACTGGCATACCTGAGGCTGCTGGTTAACCCGAGAGATGCGGTAAGCCTGGCCCGCATCATCAATGTGCCCAATCGCGGGATCGGCTCTGTCACGCTCTCGCGGCTGAGGCAGTTCTCCGCTGATAACGGCATACCGCCATCGGCGGCCCTGGAGCGAGTGGATGAGATCGGCGAACTCAATTCGGGCGCGAGGCGGAGGCTCGGGGTATTCAGGGACCTTATCAACAGGCTCAGATCACAGTTGGAAGAGCTCCCGGTCCCCGAGGTGATCGCCCTCGTCGCCAAGGATTCGGGTTATATGGTGTACTTGAAGGAACAGGGGACGGTGGAGGCTCTGGCAAGAGCCGAGAACATAGAGGAGCTCCTGGCCGGCGGCTTCGAGTTTCAGGAAAGGAATGAGGAGCCCACGCTGCGTAAGTTCCTCGAGGAAGTCTCCCTTGTGATGGACATAGACCTCTGGGATGACAGGCGTGAGGCCGTAAGCCTCATGACTCTGCACAATGCCAAGGGGCTCGAGTTCCCGGTGGTCTTCATAGCCGGTGCCGAAGAGGGCCTCATCCCGCACCATACGTCATTCGAGGATGAAGAGGAGATGGAGGAGGAGAGGCGCCTGTTCTATGTCGGAATGACGCGGGCAAAGCAACGTCTGCTCATTTCAATGGCTGCGGGCCGCCGGGGATTCCACGGCTGGATGCCCCAGGTGGCATCCCGGTTCCTGGAGAATATCCCCGGGGAGTTCCTTGAGATCATGACACCCGTCGGGGATACCTACACCCGGGAAGGGCGCCATCAAACACGCGAGTCTCATGGCCGCTCCGCTGGCCGGCAACCGGCCGGGCCCCGCCGGCAGTTCGACGATGTCGATACAGGGGAAGAGAAGGTGGTCCGGATAGGAACCAGGGTCCGGCATCCCGATTGGGGTCCTGGCTCAGTCAGGGGCTGCGAAGGCTACGGAGCGCAGCTCCGGTTGACCGTGAGGTTCGATAGCGGGATCATCAAGCGCGTGCTGGCCTCATACGCCAATCTGGAGATGCTCGATGAGGACTACGCGTGAGCCTTAGAGTTGCTGCTTGAAGGGAAGGCCTTATCGAAGCAGAATCACCTTGCGGGTGTGAGTTCCCGATCTTGAAGTGATTGCGAGGAAGTAGGTCCCGCTTGCTACCCGCCTGCCGTGCGAGTCGCGTCCATCCCACTCGGCCCGGAAGTCGCCGGGAACATCAACCGATGCAAGCCGCCTGATCAACCTTCCGGAGATGTCGTAGACATTCACACCAACGGGGATTTGTCTTTCGGCGACCGACAGGCTGATTCGGACCGTATTGAAGAAGGGATTAGGATACAGGGCCTTGACGAGGCCGGAAACGTCGTCACGATCATCGATCCCGGCGGGAGACATGGTCATCCAGCCCGAGTAGTCAACCGGACCCATGAACTTCGAAGGATCGGGTGGAACCTCGCCCCACCAGGTATTGTGAGCCAGGATCTCATTCGGCGTGGTGTTGTAGACAGCATAGAGCGTATTAAGGCGGATGTCATTGTCTCCGCCGATACCCAGGGTGCTGTCTCCTATGACCGGGTGAGCGTACACATATGCGCCCAGGCCGATCCTGTTGGCAACGAGGGAGGTCTTGCTTATCTGGGGCTCCGAGTAGTATGCGGTCTTGATCCCGCAGTCGCCGTTCCAACCTATCCAGCAGGAGTCAATCACGGGAGAACTGTTGCTGAGGTACATTCCGCACTGCGAGTTGGACCGGAACTTGTTACCACCAAAGATATGAGGTGAAGCAGAGTAACAGGCCAATCCGTGGCCCTGTACGGTCTTCTCGACTATATTGTTCTCCATTACCGCCATCGCCGAATAAGACAGGATCACCCCGGAGTAGTAGTTCTCCGTAACCAGGTTGCCGGTTATGATCGGGCTCGAGTCCTCCGAATTTATGCCGTAGGAGTTACCCGTTACCAGATTATGATCGATTACGGGGGAGGCTCCCGCGATCTTGATGCCGAGCGAAGATGTTCTTATCACGCTTTCCGCGATGTATGTGTCGGATGTATAGCACTCGATTGCCGTGACCGCACCGGAGATATCGGTTCCTGTAATCGTGGCGGAAGCGCTCTCATTGAGCATTATGCCCATCCACTCATCCTTGGCGCAGGGCAGGCTGATCGGTCTTAAGCTTATCCCCGCCGTCTTCGTGCCGACGCAGTTAAACTCCCCATCGACGATCAGCTCGCAATAGCCCGGGGATATCCCGAAAGGCGAGACGGCATCAAGCACGAAACGAACATCTGTGCCCCTCTGGAAGGTCAAGGACCCCGTGCTGTCGATCAGCACGTCCCCTACCACGTCGACGCGATCGGTGAGCAGGATATCCTCTGTTACCGTCCCGAACATGGGCTGAGCGTAAAGGTTGGTCCTGTTGCCCGTGGCGCCTTCGCACATCCACTCCATGCGGCCTGCCTGCGTTCCGAGATCCAGAATGAAGAGCAGCGAGTCAGAGGAACCGGCCAGAATCTCGATCTGGCCATCGCCATCGATGTCTCCGGTGGTCGGGCCCGACATACACAGACCCTTCATCGGGATCGGTGGAATCATGTTGGTGCCGGATGTTTGTAAGATTTGCACCGTACCCTCCGCGAGGGTCACGACTATTTCTATGTCGCCGTCCTGGTCCAGGTCACCCAGCGCCGGCGCGCCGATCGGAGTGCCCGCGGTCTGGACATCAAGCACGATGCTCTCTTCGTCGATCACGAAAATGCGCCCACAATCGGACACGCAGACCGTCTCGAGCTCCTGGTCCCCATCAAGGTTCCCGAGAGACATCTTGGTAATGCGGGCCGGCATCGGGATCTCGGAAATCACGCCGCCGCCGGCTGCATCCAGGATGTATAGCGCGCTGTCCATGCTCGCGATGAGCTTCAGAACGCCGTCCCGCTCCAGATCGCCTGCCACGATGCTCGTAATCTCCCCCGAGCCCAGGGGGAGGCTCCACAGGGTGGTGGGAGGATTGGTGGTGCATGTGAGACACTCGAGGTTACCCTTATTGGTACTGAAGATCACTTCCTTCTTTCCGTCCATGTCGGCATCGCATACGACGATGCAGGTAACCTCTTCCATGAAAACGCCGATGTCATGGTACCAGATGTAATTTCCGGTGGCATCCAGCACGTGTATTCGCGCAAGCGGGTAAGCATAGCTTGCCAGGACGATATCGAATGAGGCGTCACCGTCCACGTCTGTGATCACAGGAGGGACGCTTGGGTAGTCCGTGTAGCGCGTCCAGATGGTGGTCCCGGTCGCGCCATCGGCCACGATCACCGCACCCCTGTTGGTCAGTATGACTTCGGTGGTGCCGTCACCGTTCAAGTCAAAGGCCGAGGGGTGAATTCCCGATATCATCTGGGACAGGCCCAGGTCATCCTTAAGCCAGATCGTATTGCCCTCAAGGTCGAGGGCGACCGCCTGGGTACCTCCCGAGGTGACCAGTATGTCCAGCTGCCCGTCACCGTCGAGGTCGGCAATCGTATGACCCTCTACATCATCGCCGAGCTTCATGGGGTAGCCCCACTTGCAAGGGTATATATAGGTAGCGGCCATCGCGACATTGTTGGATTCGTCCAGCTCCGGAACGGCTCCCGGTCCATCAACCACAACGAAAGCATTCAGCACTCCTGCGGTCACCTCACTGACCGTGAAGGCGACGTTTCTCTTCTCCCATCCCCACAGGTTCTGGAGCACCTCTGTTGCCACCGCGGTGCCTCCGGAGTCCGGGTGACCGGAGTAGAGCGAGACCTCGCATGAGCCGACCTGCACTCCGCCCGCGTTCCATACCTCCGCGGTCACCTGGACCGATTCGCCCGGCAGGGGGAACTCTGGACCGATGGTGACCGTGTTCGGACGGACCACCAGGTCGGGAGCGCTCACCGGGGTATCGTTCAGGATGAAGTTGAGGCAGGGGTCTCCGAAGAGGTTGAATTGCCTGACCAGGACTACCTGGCCCAGCTTAAGAAGATGCTGCGTCTTGGCCTCCATCATGAGCTCGCCGAGGCACGAACAGCCATTCTGGAAGGCAGCCCTCATGATTTCCGGGGCAAAGACCGCCGAGGCGTTGCCCCCGGCTTCCCTGGATGATGCCAGGCATGCAATGGCCCCGTCGTCGGGTTCATACAGCAGGCGCTCGGCAAGGCAGTCGACACCGCCATCAGAATAGGTATCACTCACATTGTCGAAGTACCCGCTGAGACATGAAATCGAAAACACTATCGGCAACCTGCCCGCATTGTCGATGTCGTCAATCAGGTCGCTCCGGAACACTCTCTCCCACCTGGCCCCCCAGTCCCACTTGTCGCCATCGCCGCTGTACATCATGAAGAGACGGCCTGTGCTCAGGGAGTCCAGTATGGCCTGACAGGCCTCGGCGTCTCCTAAGTCCGTGGCGGGAAGGTCATACCTGTAGAAACGGGAAACATCAAAGTCATCACCGATAATGGTCTCAAGGCTGTCGAAGTAGGTGACATAGTCTGCCTGGTCGGCCAGGAAGCATCCGGCCGCCAACAAGATAGACCTGGTCCATTCCTCCTCGGGCAGGGGACTGTAGGAAGCCAGCTTCTCATAATAGTTGATGAGCTGCTGCTGATTCCCCACCGGTATCCTGCCTATCATCACATCTTCGAAGTCATCGTCCCCGATGATACAGGCATAGTAGTGATCAGAAGCTTTCGCCGTTCCACCATAGCCGTCATACTCCGGGACCATGACCGTGAGATCATCATTCTGATAGGCGTCGCCGAGGAGAACCACGAACCCGAGACGGCCGTCGCCGAAGTGCTCCGCCGATCCGGTGTAGTAGAGATCCGTTATGAAGTCGTGGATCTCCACGGGGCTGTAGTACGAGGTAATACCCACATCGACGATGGCGACATTCATCCCCATGCGGTCGGTCCACAGCGCAGCCAGCGAATCCACATAGGGGCTTTCATAGATATTGCTGCCGGAAATCAGGAGTATGTCCGCCTTGGCCTCAAGGCACTGCTGTAGATTCTCACAGCGAATCGCGGTGCCGGAACCGAGAATCGGCGGGGCGCTGGGCGCAACGTTGTACCCCAGAAGAGATCGGCGGCACACTGCCGTCATTGGGCCTGTATCCGTGCAGCGGGGTGGGGCTCCCTCACCCCGCGCGAAATCGATGCGGATATTGCCTGAGATGTTCCCGGGCTCCGGGAGTTCATACAGGGCTATCCTCTGGTCCCTTATATAAGCCGTCTGCACCAGAGCGGCGTCGATCGGTCCGTCAGGGGAGTGGAAGGTCACGCCATGACGGCCCGTCCCGGGAATGGGGACGGCAACGAGGGCCCGGTCCCCTTTCTTTAACTCAGATGCGGGGACACTGAGACTCCTTTGAGTCCCGGTGGCTGCCAGGCAAACGCAACAAGGAACGGCGATGACCAGTAAGGCCACCACCATTCCTCGTATGAATTCCCCACTTATACTCGAGCGCACCACCCGCACTTTGCCTCCAAAGGATCTGCCAGCCAAGCAAACCCGCTGTGTCATCTCCGTATGCTGTTTAAGTGCGGCCCCCAGCGCGGCCTATGTATCTACTGCTATGTGTAGCGCACACCCACATGGCACATCAATAACCACCGGCATGCATACCTCAATACACTTCACTCATAGCCCGGCCGCGCCGCTGCACAGCGCTTCCTGCCGGCAGGTCTGAGTACCTTCTCTACCTGAACAGGCCCTTTACTGCACTCCAGGTCGAAGCCTCGGCGCTCATACCGCAGTCCACAAGGTCCAGCTGCATGTTGAAATCAACATTGTCAAGCATGTACGTGGCACTCATCTCATCACAGTCACGGAAATAGGATCCGTTGTAGGTGCCATTCCCGCAAAGCTGTGCATAAGCGCCCGTTCCATCCTCGATAATGATCACGGCGCCTGAAAGGCCATCGAAGCACTCATTGCCATCGATAATACCGTTCATGTTGAAATCGATGATCTGGATGCTCATGTCACAGTCGCCGTTCATCGTACCTATGGCAGTCTTCTCCAGGTAAAGAAGGTTCTGCTGGAAGAAGCCGTCCCACAGGAAGCCAACCGGGTCATAGACATAATAGTTGGCATAGAGATATGCCCACCTGGCGGCATCATCACCGACCGCAGGCCATCCAGCATCATCAATCGTTATGGTCCAGATACCGGGGGCAAGATCGCCGGTGTCAATATTGCCCGAGTAGACAACCGGGCTGTCCTTCACCATGTTTCCTGTGCCTGCGCAATGAAACGAATACGTAACCTGGGCGCTGGCAACGCCAGCAAGCAGGAGAACCGCTGCAGTCGCTATCAAAACTTTCCTCATTTGCCAAACCTCCGTTTTTTGATTACCAGTCTCCGATTGAGACAATACATACTACGAGCGTCCTTACCCCCCCCTTTGTCAAAGGTTCTCTTTTTAAGACTCTTATCCGATTACCTGTACAGTGCTTTTATCGAGCCCCAGCTACTCTGCTCAACTGACACAGGGCAGAAGGGATAGACGCACAGCACGGCCGGAACCCCTAACGAGTAAAGCGTGTCCACGTCGGCCGAAGTGCATGCCGGATACGAAGCGATACACTTCGGATA
>JAUXGG010000332.1 GCA_030622265.1 Candidatus Eiseniibacteriota bacterium | reverse complement strand
GGAAGATCCGTTTTGTTAACCGCCACTAAACAAAGTCCGGCGCCCGCCTCTGCCAGGATCTCGCGATCCTCTGCCGAAATGGGCGCGCTGGAGTCTATTACCACCAGGGCCAGGTCTGCCTGCTCCACGGCTGCCCGTGTTCGTCTCACCGCCTCTTCCTCAAGGGGATTGGCGGCCCTGCGAACCCCGGCCGTATCGTGGACTTTGAGCAACAGGCCGTTTACCCTTACCAGGCCATCCACCACATCCCGGGTTGTCCCCGGTTGATCGCTCACAATCACCCGGTCCTTCTCGACCAAGCGGTTGAATATGCTCGACTTCCCAACATTGGGCTTACCCACTATGACCACATCGAGGCCGTTCCTCAGGTACCGGCCGCGCCGGTGCGCTTCAAGCAGGACTTCGAGCTCTTCGCACACCTGTCCAAGCCTGCTTTCAGCCTGATCCATCTCAACGCTCTCGATATCCTCATCCGGGAAGTCGATATTGGCCTCGAGCAGGGTCAACAGGTCGAGAAGCCGGTTCTCGGCCCCTTCGAGGCGTTCGGACAGGTCTCCCTTAAGCTGCCTCAGGGCCACCTTAAGAGCCTTCTCGCTGCTGGCCCGTACCATCTCGCACACCGCTTCCGCCTGGGCAAGATCCATCTTGCCGTTCAGGAAAGCCCGCCTGGTGAACTCACCCGGATCGGCGGGCCTGACGCCCTCCTCGACCAGCCTGCGAAGCACAAGCCTGGGGGCGACATGTCCTCCATGACACGTGATTTCAACAACATCCTCGCCTGTCAGAGATTTCGGCCCCCGCATTATGGTAAGAAGAACCTGGTCGATAGCATTACCGCCACTATCGTTGATATCCCCCAGGAGAACGGACCGGTCCCGGGCCCGGGATGGTGCGTGCTTACCCTTGAAGACCTTATCGCATACACTCAAGGTGCGAGGACCGCTCACCCTGATGCAGCTTATCGCCCCATCTCCCGGTGCCGTGGCCAGGGCGGCGATAGTATCTTCAGTCAACCTGCTGCTCCGCGGCCTCAGTGGCCCTGGCGCCGCGGCGTTGCGGTGCGATCACAACGCTCTTGAGATCCCCGTCACCCACCGTATATGTTTTCACTTGTGGATCCCCGACCAGCGCGAGATGGACAATCCGCCGCTCCGCCGCGGACAGGGGCTCAACCTGCATTTCCTTGCCGCTGGACTTGACTCGCGATGCCATCGATGCGGCTTTATTCTCAAGCGCAGTGACCCTGCGCTCTCTGTAGCCTCCAATATCCACTTCCAGCCGTACGCTGCGCCTGAGCTGCTTTCCAACCATCCGGCGCAAAAGGTGCTCCAGGGCCTCCAGATTTTGCCCTTTCTTGCCTATCAACAGGCCATCGGCGCCGACCGTATCCACCTGTACTATGTGCATGTCATCTTCCGCTCTGACGGTGACTTGACAGCTCAGATCCATGAGGTCGAGTACATTGGTGAGGAGCTCCTTAATCTTGGCGCTGACCGCAGAAGCGTCGTCCTTCTTGCGCACCACGACCTTGGCGGGCTTCCCGCCAATCAGGTTCAGGACCCCTCGGCTCCCTTCCTCGAGTATCTCGATATCGGCCTCATCCCTGGTGATTGCGAGGCGCTCGAGGCCCTTCTCAATTGCGTCCTCAACTGTCTTTGCCTCATCAATGATCTGGTTCTGATTCACGTCCTGGTTATCCATCATACTCCTCCGGTGGCTGGCACTTCCTTCGGTCTGTCCGACCGGACCATAAGGTACTGGTGGCCAATCGTAAGTATATTATTCACAAGCCAATACAGTACAAGTCCGGATGGAAATCTGAAAAACAACACGGTAAAAACAACAGGCATCATATATGTCATCGCCGCCTGCTTGGGGTCGGTTGTCTGCATCTTCTGCTGCACAAACATGGCGACTCCCATAAGAATCGGTAGAACGCTTAAGCTGTCGCCTATGAAAGGCATGGTAAAGGGCAGACGGGCTATCATGTCCGGTGCGGAGAGGTCATTCATCCAGAGCATAAACGGCGCTCTCCTCAACTCGATGGTTCTCGAGAGCACCTGGAACAGGGCTATGAAGACAGGCATCTGGAGCAGCATGGGGAAACAGCCCCCAACCGGGTTAACCCCATGCTCTTTATAGAGTTTCATCATATCCTGATTGAGCCGCTGAGGGTCTCCCTTGTGGCTTTCCCGGAGCTCCTTCATCTTGGGCTGGAGCTTCTGCATGTCCCGCATTGATTTCATGCTCTTCTGGGTCAGGGGATAGAACAGGAACTTGATCAGCAAGGACAGTACGATGATGACAAGTCCGTAGTTCGGTATGTACTTATGACAAAACAGAAGAAACCTGAACATCAACTTGCTCAGGGGTTGCATCCACTTCCAGCCGAAGTCCACGGCTCCCTCGAGGCTATATCCTAAAGACTTGAGCCTCGTGTAATCCAGGGGACCGGCATATACCCTGTAGTGATGGATGCCCGTCCCGGCAGTCTCCAGCGCCATGCCGATGGCCTCCCCACCCGGGTGAAAGAACCCCACAACCGTCTGGCTTCCCTCTTCCGGAAGCACTGCCGCCAGGAAGTATTTGGTCCTGAGGCCCGACCACTGGATATCCCCGGCAAACTCGATCCTCTCGCGCTTCTTGACATCCCCCCGGTCCACCTTCTCAATGTCACCGCCCGCCAGGGTTACTCCCGCGAAGCTTCCAAGATCGTCGCTTTCCCGGTGGATCTCCGTCACCCTCAGGCCGGATTGCCAGCCGAATTCCACGGCCCTTACCGCATCACTCCCCGGCCCGGTTACAGAAATATCCACATCCATTACATAGGTGTCGCCCTTGAAATGACAGGACTTACGCACCATAAGCCCACTCTCGGTCAGGAGTTCGAAGGCAAGGCTCGCCTCTGAGGTCTCCTCGATGCGCAGGGCCCGGGAGCTCACATTCCAGTTGGTGCGAGACAGGTCTATGCGATCCCCGGTCTTAAGAAGCAGCGCCACAGCGAACGGCAGTATTTCGGACTCCGGCACGAGCTCTACTGGCTCTAGGTCGTTCAGCGGATAATCATGGAGCTTGAAACTCGTGAGCACCCCGCCCACGCTGGAGAACCGGCATGTGTAAAGCGGCGTTATCACTTCTGTCTCCGTGAGCGGCGCTTCCACGGCAGGCACCACGGCCGGGAGACCCAGGTCCGTCTCTCCAGCACCTGCTGCCG
>JAUXGG010000317.1 GCA_030622265.1 Candidatus Eiseniibacteriota bacterium | reverse complement strand
TATGATGTCCGGACGATGAAGGGCAGTCTTATGACCTTGTTGCCGAGCAAGGTGAAGGATGGCATGCCGTACCCTGTTTGCCAGAAGTTCTCAACCATGGCGAACTTGGGAAACGGATACTCACCGATCAAGCTCTCATAGAGCGCAATGTAACGCCCCGTGGCATCCAGGTAAACCTGCGCGAGGCTGTCGCTTTGCTCATAGGTATAGGTCATGACCCACACGCCCTCGTGATAGGCCTCGTGCCTGTAGTAGCTGCCGGCCACGATGTAGAGCTCGGGAGTTGGATGGTCCTCTATCCATACCGTGAAGGCGCGGTCCTCATCGTGCAACCAGCCCGTGTATTCATCGGCTCGGCGGCCCTGGCTCACCGACATCCAGTCGAAAGGCACATCGACCGTAAGATCGAAGGTGAACATCTTCTCGTACTGGAAGGGGTACCAGAGGGACCCGTTGGTGAGATAGACGCCGCGTTCGTCGATAAGTCCTGAGGTCTCGGCGAAACCTCTGGCGTACGCCGCCGGCGGCGCTTGAAGGCTATCGTAGAGTACGCCCGAGTAAGTAATGACCACGGTGACCTCGCGCGCGCCCTCACCGGTTCCGCTCCCGGCATCACCGATTCTGCTCACGGCATCACCCAGCTCTATGAAAATACCCTTTGCGGTCCCGAGGAATTCAACATCCTCGGAATCCGGATCATCCGTGAAGGTGGAAGGCTCGAAGTCTTCCAGCGTATGCCAGCGGGCCACCCCGGCATCAGATGTAATGTCCTCAACCATGAGCGACTTATTGATGAGAAACTTTAGATCGCCGCCATCGATCTCCTCCAGTCCTATCCGGATACTGTCGGTGGCCAGGAGGCTGTTATCCGGGGGAAAGAGGGAGATGGTGATCGAGTGGTGAAGGCTTGATGCCGGGCCTGCTCCAAGCATCAGGAACCCGGCAAGTATCAAAGCGACAGATGTGGCTCTTCTCATTTCCTGTCTCCTCTTGTTTCCTGTTTCCTCTTTCTTTCCTATTTCCGCTTTGCTTTCGGTTTCCTCCTACGCTTCAGTTCTGACTCAAAGACGTCTATGTTCTCAGATGCCTGCCTGTGGGCCTTTGGTGTGTCGATATCGATCCAGAATAAGTCTTTTGCCGGCAGAACATCCAGGTCTCCCTGCTTGATCAGGATCTTTATCCCGCCCGAGAGTGAAAGGACGCCCTGTGCGAAGGAGCGCTCGAGGGCCGCGAACACGCGTCCGTCAAGCCTGAAGAGTCCGCAATCTACCGCGTCATAGCTCCTGAGTTTCTTCCCTATCGCGACGGGCTTTCCCTTTACCAGCCTCACCTTGGTTGCGTCCCCTAAGTCGAACACCCGGTCGATGTCGGTATCGACCGCAAGAACACAGTTGGATGTCCGCGCCCCGCGGACCTTCGCAATCAGACGGGGTGGAAGCAGGTGGTCGGACATCAGCACGAGGAAGCTCTCAGATGCCGATACTGCTTTCCTTGCGGCATAGAGCGACAAGCCGTTAGGCTTCTTCCAGTTGCGGTTGTGCGCGTAGGTTATCTTAAGACCGTGTTTCTTTCCCGTGCCGAGCGCTTGTTTCAGGGCCGGCGCCCCGAATCCGGTGACCATGACTACCTTGCGGATCCCTCCACGGGCAAGAGACTCGAGGATCCACTCGATGATGGGTCTTCCGGCCAGGTCGATAAGGCACTTGGGCCTGCGCTCGGATATCGACCTTACCCGCGTCCCCGCGCCCGCGGCCAGGATTACAGCTGTCTCACAAGTTCTTGCGCTCATTCAATCAACCCCGCCCCCTTAACCTAAGCAATTCCTCAATCTTGTCCACTATGCGCTGCGATGCGTGACCATCCAGCTTGTGGAAGAGATCACTCCTGTAGCGCTCGATCTCCTGCTTAACTGCATCCCCGGGCGCCACCGCGCTTTCCACCGCTGCCCTGATATCTGCCGGGTCGCTGATATGTATGAAAGCTCCTTCCAGGAAGCTCCGGTTGTCCTCATCGAGTATGGGCATGCCGTCCGAGTGCTTGAGCCGCGCACAGTCCAGGTCGAAGATGATTCCGAGTTTTCCCAGGGCCAGGAATTCGAATATGGTGCTTGATGCCTCACTTATCATGGTGTCCGCGGCATGGATGAAGGGAAGGATATTGTGTTCCTCAGGCGGTATGAGCCTTGCATGGTTGTAATCCTTAACAGCTTTCTCATACAGTTTGTGATGCCAGTGGGGGGCATATCTGCCTCGCCAGCTGTAATGGTGGAGCTTGATGATGAGGTTGTATCCCCCGGTCGCAGGGAGGATCTTCTCCCTTATCTTGTCGATGGAAGTGGGCTTGTAAGTCGGTGCATAGAGCACGGTCTTGCGTGCGGGATCCAGATTCCACCTGCGCATGATGGCGTCCCTGTCCAGCTTGCCCTGGAACACGGGGTCCAGCTTGGGGTAGCCGACCACATGGATCTCGGAGGCGCCCCGAACGCCGAAGGCTTCGATCCGGCGTTTTCTGTAGTCGCCTTCGACAAAGATCGCATAGGGCGTGTCCTTATGCTTGGCCAGCAGCCTGTACAGGATGGTCTTCATCCCGGTCCCGTGGTTTATGAAGCAGAGGAGGGCATCACCGTATGGCCTGGCGTCCCGGAGGATGTCACCGGTCACGACGGCATCGAAACCTGATTTTTCGTCGGCTGTCCTTAAGCCTTCGCTCCGGAGGCGGGCCTCCATCTCCTTTCGCATGGATTTCGAGAAGAAGAGCCATCTTCCCTTCTTTTCATCGGTGCAGGAGAAGTAGATATCATATTCCGGCCGCGCCCTCATGATCTCGTAGATAGGATCGAGGGATGCCCTGTGGTACTCGTGGGCTATGGCGAAGAGTATTTTCCTCTTAGGCGTTGCCGGCACGCCGGGCCCTCCGAAACAGTGGATACTCTGGGGTCATGTACCTGATGCTGCGTGATTCTCGCATCTCGGTCGAGTGAGGTCAATTCCAAAAAGCCCCTACAAGCCACGATGGAATTGATGTAGGATAGCAATGAAACACCCGGGAACACGGTGGGGCGTTCACGACAAGACCTATGCAATCCGTGAGGTGAGGGCTCAATGTCTGAAAAGGCGAATCTTCCTGACATACCCTGGAAGAGTGATATCTCCCGGATGGATGATGACCTTCTGAAGGCCCGGCTGAGCATACTTCCCGCCGATGCCCAAATCGAGGTCGTGGCCTCACTGGGGTGGGATGACCGGCTCAGGGTGATCAGGAATTCGGACGTCGCTCGGGAGATAGTGCAGGGCCTTCCCGCCGAAGAGGTCTTTCTCACCGTGAAGGGCGCAGAGGAAGGTGATGCCCTTCTTCTCGT
>JAUXGG010000189.1 GCA_030622265.1 Candidatus Eiseniibacteriota bacterium | reverse complement strand
TCATAGGCGTTGATGTCCCGTGCGTTATAGGCACAGGCCAGCATCTTCAGCAGGTTCTCAGGGGTTGTCCTGCCCGGACATTCCGGCTCTGTGTTGGTTGTCTTGTCAGAGGTGCAGGACACAATGAGAAGAACGACAACCACAGCAAAAACGCTCAGGATTCTCAGCGCCATCAGTCCATTCCCCTATCACCACATGCTCTTGATGCCGCCCCAGGTAGACGGCTCAGTCGCAGTAACTTCAGAGACGACCGGGCTCCGGAGATGCTGCTTCTTTACCTCTTCAATGCGCAGAATGCACCAGAGGCCGTCCGTGAACCGGTCTGGTACAACCATCACATCCAGAAAGCTGTCATCGACCCGGAATTTGAGTATAGGGTCGTATTCTGAGTGGGCGGAGACTGTCACCTCGATCAGAGGATCGAACGTGCGGCAGAATCCGGAGAAAGTCGTGTCATCCCTCACCGCATGACAAGGCGCCCATTCGCCTAGGGCCTCGTAGCTAAAGGCGACATTCAGCACCACAGGATCCTCGAACATATTCCTGGTGGAGATAATATCCTCGGTCTTCCCCCACCAGGGTTCATCCTGAGGCAGACCCAGGCTGTCAGCAATTTCATCGGTGAACATGAATAGGAAGCTCTCATCAAGACACTCATCGTAATCAAGAAGGTTCATCTCCGCGTATGCGTTGGCAAACATCTTCAAAAGGCCATCTGCGGTAGTGCGATCGGGACAATCAGGATCATCGATTTCGGTGCCTTTATCGCTGGAGCAAGAAAGCATGAGCGAAATGCCGAGAACGGGTACGATGAGAAAAAGCCAGCTTCTTAAAACCCTGCGGGTCTTCATATGGGCGTCCCTTCTTTCGTCCACATCCATCCTAACCAAACCACACTTCGGGCGAATCGTCAATACCCGTACCGATGAGATAGAGGCCTGTGGGGCTGCCGGGGGAGTACCTCAGAGCGAATATGAGCGCGAGGAAAGAGAGGGATCTTGCCGCCGAGCGTGACCCGTCAGCCGGCGCATGTCCAAGGCGAAGGCGAGGACTACCCTGGAAGCGCTACGGTAACGTGGGGAAATAGGTGTCTGTCCCCTTTTAGAAGTCGAGGGCGGCCTTGGTGAGGCGGCCGGAGCCTGAGGGGCCGACGGTTACCAGGGAGAACTTGGCGGGATCGAAGAGCCGCTTGGCCTCAGCCTCGATGGCGCCCTCGCGCATGCTCATCAGTTTCTTCAGTGTTTTTTCAACCGGTACATAGCTGTCCAGGTAGAGCTCCTGCCGGGCCAACCGGTTCATTCTGGCGGAGGTGCTCTCAAGTCCCAACACCATGCTCCCCTTGAGCTGCTGCTTGATGCTCTTAAGCTCACCCTTCCTTAAGCCCCGGCGCTTGAGGCGCTTTAACTCCTTGGCGACCTGTCCGACGGCCTGCTTGGCCTTCTTGGGATCAACCCCCAGGAATATGGTGAAGAGCCCGGTCTCACGGTAGAACTCGCACATGCAGTAGACCGAGTATGCGAGCCCCAGCTTCTCCCTGACTTCCTGGAAAAGCCTGGAGGTCATCCCTCCTCCCAGGAGCAGGGAGAGGATCACGGCGGCGAAACGGTTCTTATCGGTGTAGCAAGGAGCTTCCACACCCAGACAGATATAGCATTGGGAGACCTTCCTGGTGTCATGGTAAACCCTGGGCAAGGAACCCGGGTAGCCGTCGGGCTGGATGTTGTTCTTCTTCTCACGGATCTTGAGCTTTCTGGACACATAATCCACGAGCTTCTTATGATCTACCTTGCCGGTGGCGGCAACTATGGTCTTGGAGGACACATAGTGGCTCTTGAAATAGGGCATCACCGTGTCCCTTCTAAAGCTCCCCACCGACTCCATGGTCCCGAGTATGGGACTGGCAATGGAACGGGAACCCCAGACGGACCTCGCCAGGTGCTCGTGAACCACCTCTTCGGGAGTATCGTCGAAACTCCGGATCTCCTCAAAGATCACGCGCTTCTCGAGTTCGATGGCCTCATGCTTCATCGCAGGGTTACAGAGCATGTCGCTCAGGACGTCAACCGACCGGTGGAGATGCTCGGGCAGGCAGCGGCTGACGAAGGCCGTCGCCTCGCGGCCGGCGAATGCGTCCAGGCCTCCGCCCACGGACTCAAGCGCATTGGCTATATTGTAGGCTGACCGCTTCCGGGTGCCCTTAAAGAGGATATGCTCGATGAAGTGGGATACGCCGCTTAAGCTCTCGGGCTCGAGGCTCGAGCCCACATCTACATAGAAGCCGAGGGCCAGCGAGCGAGCATCACGGCTCGACTCGCTGATCACCCTTACTCCGTTATCGAGGATATTTTTCTTATACGTGAGACTCATCGATGGTGAGGACGCCTCCCATCGCGGGAAGACCCTCTACTGTCCCGGGAACCTCTGCCATCGCGGGAAGACCCTCTGCTGTCTCGGGGACCTCTCCTCTCGGGACGCGGAGGTCTCACCTCGTTGGGATCATAATCCGGCAGGAGGACCCTTCGACTGAGCCTGACCTTACCGTCACGCTCAACGGAGAGCACCTTCACGTCGACCTTGTCGTCTTCCTTCAGTACATCGGTGACTCGCTCGACCCTGCGGTTCTCAATCTCCGATATGTGCAGCAGTCCGTCCTTGCCGGGCAGGATCTCCACGAAGGCACCGAAGTCGGCTATGCGCCTGACGGTACCGTTATAGACCTTACCCACCTCGGGATCCTCGATGATGGCATTGACCCTCTCAAGGGCTTTCTCAAGCGCCGCGCCGTCGGGTGATGCTATCTTGACCGTACCGTCATCTTCGATATCGATAACGGCGCCGGTTTCCTCGATGATGCTCCTGATCATCTTGCCGCCCGGGCCAATGACGTCCCGGATCTTCTCCCTGTCGATCTGGATGGCCACGATCCTGGGCGCATAAGAGGAGATCTCCTCCCGGGGCGCACGCAGGGTCTCATCCATGACATCATGGATGTGGTTCCTGGCAGCGACCGCCTGGACGACGATCCGCTCGACGACATCCATGGGAATACCGGGTATCTTGAGATCCATCTGAACCGTGGTCACGCCTTCGCGGGTCCCGGCGACTTTGAAATCCATGTCACCATGATGGTCCTCGGCACCCAGGATATCGGTAAGGATCGTATACTTGTCACCATCCTTGACCAGGCCCATCGCTATCCCTGCCACCGGGGCTTTAATGGGAACCCCGGCATCCATCAGGGCAAGAGCCGAACTGCAGACCGTTGCCATCGATGACGACCCGTTGGATTCCAGTATCTCCGATACAATCCTCACGGTGTAGGGAAAATCTTCCGGAGCCGGGATGACGGCCTTTATGGCCTTCTCAGCCAGGGCGCCGTGTCCAATCTCCCGGCGGGAAGTCCCTCGAAGCGGCCTTACCTCGCCGACACTGGAGGGAGGGAAATTGTAGTGGAGCATATAGCTCTTTGAAGACTCGCCCTCAAGGTCATCAACCCGCTGCTCGTCTATGGCGGTTCCAAGAGTGATAGCCGCCAGAGCCTGGGTCTGGCCGCGGGTAAAGATGGCTGACCCGTGAGTCCTCGGCAGAACTCCGACCTCGCAGGTGATCTGCCTTACCTCTTCCAGTCCCCTTCCATCGATGCGCTGTCCCCGCTCGGAGACCATCCTTCGCACCTCGTCATGCTCGATGGAATAGAACGAGTTCTTGATGTCTTTTTCACCCTCGGGGTAAGTCTCCGCAAGGGCTTCAAGCGCTTCTGCACGGATCATGTCCATGGCTTCCTGGCGTTTCTCCTTCTCAGAAACCCCGCATGCCTCGATGAACCGGCTCTCGTAGGTGCGCTTCACCTCTTCAACTATCTCAGGCGCAGGCTCCGCTGGCGTAAACTCCATCTTCTCGCGGCCACACTGCGCGATTAATCTCTCCTGTAGTTTTACAATCTCGGGCGCGCTGTCCAGGGCCAACCGAATGGCCTTGACCATGTCATCGTCACTTATCTCCTTCATCCCGCCTTCGAGCATGGTTACCTGCTCGCCGACTGTGACCACGGTCAGGTCGATATCACATTCTTCCCTCTCGGCGAATGTGGGGTTGACGATGAACTCGCCGTCCCTTCTGCCGATCCTCACGGCACCGATGGGACCTCCAAACGGGGCTCCGGCCAGGCCGAGGCTTGCGGATGCGCCAATCATCGCCAGCAGGTCTGAGTCGTTCTCCTGGTCTGAGGACAGCACGTTGGCAACTATCTGCACTTCACGCCTGAAACTCTTCGGGAACAGCGAGCGTATCGGCCTGTCGATCAGCCTGGAACTCAAGATCTCCTTCTCGCTGGGCCTGCCCTCTCGCTTGAAGAACCCGCCAGGGATCTTCCCGGCGGCATAGTATTTCTCGCGGTATTCCACCAGCAAAGGCAGAAAGTCAATGCCTTCCCTGGGCCCCGGCGAGATACAGCTTGTTACCAGTACGACGGTATCGCCGTAACGAACCAGTACCGCTCCCTGGGCCTGTTTGGCCAGTCTTCCTGTCTCTATTGAAAGTGTCCTTCCACCTAATTCAATTTTCTCTTCAAAAACCATGTTTTTTCCTTAGCGCACTACTTGCGCAAACCTAGATCCTTTACGATCCGTCTGTACTTGTCGATTTTCCTCGTTT